>JBIIMX010000149.1:0-7536 GCA_044337765.1 Pirellulales bacterium
TACGGCGGTCCGCACACGCTCACCGTGAAAGGCAAGAACACCGTCACGTTCAACGACGTGCTCATCGGAGAGGTGTGGGTCTGTGCCGGTCAATCGAACATGCAGTGGAGCGTCAACAGCAGCAACAACGCGGATCTGGAGAGAGCCGCTGCGAAGTTTCCGAACATCCGCTTGATCTCGGTGCCCAACGTGGGCCTGCAGGAGCCGCAGTGGAACTTCAACGGCAAATGGGCCGCGTGCTCGCCGGACACGGTGGGCAACTTTTCCGCCGTTGGCTATTGCTTTGGACGGCAGCTCCATCAGACGCTCGGCGTGCCGGTGGGCCTCATCAACAACGCATGGGGCGGCAGCGCAGCCGAGGCCTGGGTGAACCGCGAGAAGCTCGCCGCCAACGAGAAGCTGAAGCCGCTGGTGGACCGCTGGACCGCTAAGGAGGCCGCCTTCCCCGCCGCGAAGGCCGACTTCGAGAAGAAGATTGAGCAGTGGAAGACGGTCGCCGAGAAGGCGAAGGCCGAGGGGAAGCCCGCCCCGCAGCAGCCCGGTGGCAATCCGGAGTACGAGATGAAGGGCAACGCCCGGCCCGCCAACATCTACTGCGGCGTGCTGAAGCCGAGCATCGGATACGGCATCCGTGGCGCGATCTGGTATCAGGGGGAGACGAATGCCGGCCGGGCCTATCAATACCGCGAGCTCTTTCCCTTCATGATCAAGAGCTGGCGGGAAGAGTGGGGCCTCGGCGACTTCCCGTTCTACTGGGTGCAGCTGGCCGACTTCATGGCCGAAAAGCCCGTGCCGGCCGACAGCGAGTGGGCCGAACTGCGTGAGGCCCAGACGATGACGATGAAGGCCCTGCCAAATACAGGTGAAGCGGTGATCATCGACATCGGCGAGGGGAAGGACATTCATCCGAAGAACAAACAGGATGTCGCCAAGAGGTTGGCCCGGTGGGCACTCGCCGAAACCTACAAGCGGCCCGGAATCGCGGCCCGCAGTCCGCTCTACAAGGCGATGGAGAAGCAGGGGTCGAAGATCCTGCTGTCGTTCGACCATGTTGCCAGCAACGCTGGCGGTTGGCGGCCGTTCGACGTCTTGGAGCCGCGGGGCTTCACGATCGCCGGTGCCGACAAGAAGTTCGTACCGGCCAAGGCCACGATCCTGTCCGACGGCCGGATCGAGGTCTCGGCTGAAGAAGTAGCCGAACCGGTTGCCGTCCGCTACGCCTGGGCCGACAACCCCGTCTGCAACATGTATTCAGCGGCCGGGCTGCCGTTGACGCCGTTTCGCACCGACGACTTTCCGGGCGTCACGGCCAACGCCAACTGATCCGGCGTGCTGCCGGCTCTGTAAAACTGAGTCCCTACAATCCAGTCCTGCACAAAACGAGCCCCATGCCGGCGGTCGATCCACGCGGCTGACGGCCATGTTCGGTCTGTGCGGAGGCTGGAGAACCGGGTATTCTCTGCGGCTGGCAGCCATCAGGATGGGTGCTTGCCGCCTGGGCGTCAACATGCCCTCTTGTCACATTCATGGAGGATCGATCGTGAATCGTCACGTAGCCCGCCTCGTCGCGTTGGTGCCAGCCTGCCTGTTCCTCGGTATCGGTTGTTCGTCGCGGCCGACCGAGATCGGCATGTCCAATCCCCCGGCGAAGATGGCCATCGAGAAGCCGGTGACCGTCGCCGTCAAGCATCCCGCAACGGCGACCTCCCAGGGGCACCGTCCGGTGCGGCCGATCCCGGAGGTCATTGCGAAGGCGAAGCCGTTCCGGATGCCGCCGGCGAGTGAGGCCAAGGCTCTTTCCGGTCCGGTCCGTGGCGGCATCGCCTCAGAGTTTACGACTGGGTTCACGACTGGTGTCACGACTGGGGTCACGACTGGTGTCACGACTGCCAGCGCGGTGATGACGTCGCCGACCTCGTCGCGGCACAACACCGGTCCGGATGTCGCTGGCATCAACCAGACGATGCGCAGCTATCTCCAGGCCTTCAATCGCCATGATCCGGCCGCCCTCGCGGCGCACTGGAGCACGAAGGGCGAGAACGTCGACCTCGACTCTGGAGAAACCACCGCCGGCCGCGAGGCGGTGCAGGAAGTCTTCGCCGCCCTCTTCGAGCAGGACGCGGGAGCCACGATCGACATCGACGTCGCCTCCATCCGCTCCCTTCGCGACGACGTCGCGGTGGTCGATGGCGTGTCGCAGATCACCTTCACCGATGCCCCCCCCGCGAAGAGCCGCTTCTCCGCCGTTCTCGTGCGGGAGGGTGGCACGTGGGTGCTCGACACCGTGCGCGAATCCACCGCTGCGATCCAGCCCGTCGGCGCGGAGCACGCCCGGCACGAGCCCGCTCGGCCCATCGACGAGCTCGCCTGGCTCGTCGGCTCCTGGGAGGATGTCAGCGAGGGCGTGACGGCCAGCACGAACTGTTTCTGGTCCACGAACAAGGCGTTCCTGATTCGCACGCATGCCGTCAGTGCAGATGCGATGCAGGAGCAGCGGCCATTGCCCGGCGACAGCCGCATTCCAGGCCTGCTGCCGGCGGCCGCCATGGGCAGCCGGGAGATCACCGAGATCATCGGCTGGGATCAGGAACGCGGTCAGATCCGCTCGTGGCTCTTCACTTCGGACGGCCGCTTCGCCGAGGGCTTCTGGTCGCGGCAGAATGACTTTTGGACCGTGCGGTTCGAAGATGCCGCCGGCGACTGCCATTGCACGCTCACCCGCGTGGGACCGGACGAGATGTCCTGCGGTTGCGATGCCGACCGGCTGGCTGGCATGGTGCCGCCGGCCGGCGACTTCGTGCGGACTGCCCGGGCCGCCGATGCACGTTCCGGCACCGATCTTCCTTAGGCTCTGTCTAAAAACGCTGAGGGGTCGTCTGCCTGGTCTTTCCGAGCAGCGCAGCCAACCCTGGCCGAGTTTTCAGACAGAGCCCAGTCTCGAAGGCCTGCGACAGGCCGACGACTCGATACCGAAGGCCGCTCAGCGCTTCGTCGACGGCTTCGTCGTGGCCACCTGCCGTTTGATGAAGTAGACCTTCGGGTCGTCGATCACCCAGGGCGTGCTCCAGGTCTTGCCGTCGTCCTGCACGCAGACATTGTAGAAGAACGTTTTGAGCAGTTCAGTGCGATAGCCGTAGGGAAACTGCGAGGTGATGTGGTCGTCCATCGTGAGCTCATCGACCCCCGGGCTGGCAAAGTAGTGCACCATGCCATCGGGTGAGAACGACAGACCGAGCGTCCACCAGCCGGTCTGGTCGATCTTCGGACCACGGATCTCGCCACCGTTGCGGCCGCCGCGGATGCGAAGATACGCCGAGTTTTCGGTCTTGCGCTTGGGATTTGCCGGCTCGAAGCAGACGAACATGCCGGGCCAATATTCTTCGAGACCGAAGCGGCCTTTGTCGGGATGGTCTTCACCCGTGATGATCGCGTGGGTGTGGCAGCCGGCCCGGAAGCCGAACGTGGGTCCGTTCCGTTTTTCCCACTGCTCGAAGGGGGGCATGTAGACACGCGTCACCACGCTCGGATTGTCAGCCACCGCCATGCCGCGGCCAGTCACCTTCTGCATGTTGTAAATGAAGTCATCTTGCTGCATCTGGTAGGTGGTTCGCCCCGGAATGCCCGCGTGAAGCGAGGCGATGAGGAGGCCGTGCGTGCTGCCCTCGAGGCCTGGTGCCGGCAGTTCGATCCTCTTGACGACGTCGGGAGTGCCGCGCTTTGGGCCCTCGAACCAGCGGCCATTGATGCTGCGTCCCATGGGGCTCCGCATCCGCTTGTCCTGTTCCTCTGAACTCTTGGGGTGGTTGTAGTTCCACTTCCAATTCTCGTCTTCGAAGTCGTCACCGATGCCCTTCACGAGCGAGCCGGTGCCCGGGACGAGGACCGGCTTCTTGGGTGGCGTGGCCACGGGGGCTTTGGCGACCGGCGCTGGAGTCGCCTTCGTGTTCGCGGTCTTCTGCTCGGTCTTGGCTTTAGTCTGGGTTTCGGTCTTGGTTTCAGTCTTGATGGCGGTCTTCGTCTCGGCCTTTGTCTCGGTCTTCGTCTGGGTCTTCGTTGTCACCGGGGCAGCGACCGGGGCAGCGGTTGGATCTGAGACCGGGTCTGGCTCTGGCGCCGGTTCTGGGGCCGGTTCTGGCGCCGGTTCTGGTGCGGTGGGGACCGTAGCCAACGCCTCCTCGCCGGCGGGAGCGTCGGGTTCAACGGCGTCCGTTACCGGAGGGTCTGTGGCATCCGTTTGCTGAGGGTCGTCGAGCGTCAGGGACAGGGTCTGTTCCTCTTCAGCGATAGCTTGCGGACACGCACCGCCCAGCCCCAGGCTCAACGAGACGACGGCCAATGCGAACACAGCAGGGCGAATTGACATGATCTTCCCTCGCATGGAGCACGTGACACGGTCCGACGTCTTGGATATCGACGAAAATCGGGGCCATCACCGACAACCGAGCCGCATGACCGTGCCAATGGGCCTGCCCTACCGAGCTGCGCCTGCTTGCCTGGTCACCGAAAACGACCTGTGTTCCTTGCCTTGCCTAGTCTGCGGGCCGAGGCCCAGGCCGCTGTCGGCTCGAAAAGGTCGTCTGGCACGAAACGGCAAAATTCGTCACATACCCTGTGATAGCTGACTTTTCCGCAGGCGGACTCCGATGAAAATCATGACTACCACAAGGCCCGCAACACTTGTTTGGCTGCACATGGTGTCTGCTTTGCATGTGCCGTCTGCCTGGCTGACGTTGGTCTGCGTGACGATGGCCGCTGCCGTGGCAGGTGAAACGATGCCACCGCAGGCAGCGGCCGACGCGACGTCGGCTCCGCGCCGATCGCACATCCAGCCCGTTGGCGAGGTGGTGGCGGCTGCCCAGCATTCTGACACGCTCGGCCTGCGACTATCGCGGGCGTCCGAAGTGCTGCGACAGCAGCTCGCGCTGGCGCGGGGCGCCGGACTGGTGGTCGAAGCGGTGACCCCGGGATCGGCGGCCGAGAGAGCCGGGTTCAAACAGCATGACGTGCTCGTGCTCCTCGACGACCAGATGCTGCTCCTGCCCGAACAGCTTGCGGCACTGCTGGAGGCTGCCACTGGCACTACGGCACCGCAATGCACGCTTCTGCGTGGGGGAGCGAAGGTCACGATCACGATCGGCGAACCGCGGCGCAACGGACAACCCTCGCTGCCCACGCCGTCGTCGCCTGTCGGTCCGCCCACCATCGCCGCGGCACCGGCTCCCGTGAGGTCGCCGCTGCCCGTTGTCCGACAGACGGCAAAACCCTCTTCAAGCCCTCGGCTGCGGGCACCTGCCTCGGCACTGGCCCTCGTGCAGCCGGACCGTCCGGGCCAGCCCACGCGGGCAACCGCTCCGCTTTCGGCATCGTCGCCATCATCAGCCCCATCGGCGGCACGACCGGCCGCCCCGGCGGATGAAACCCTTGTGCGGCAGGATAGCGATTTCCAGATCAAGCTCTCGCGTGGCAACGAGACGCGGCTCGTCGTTCTTGATCCGCATGGACGGATCATCTTCAACGATGAGATCGATACCCCCGATCGCCGCAGGCTCGTTCCAGAGGCTGTGAGGGAGCGAGTGGCTACGATGGAAAAGGCACTCGAGGCCACCGTGCATGGCCCCACCGCCGAAATCGGCAGGCTCGACATATCTCCGGTCGAGATTCGCTGAAAACGCCGATCCCCCGTCCGCTACCAGCCGCTCTGGGCCGTCGTGCTCGACCAGCCGGAATCAGCCGAACGGGAAGGTCCCTGCGAGATCGTCGGCCCACGCATCGTCCGCCACGGGTCGGGCCCGCTGAACGTGCCGCCAGGCAACTGGATCACCCACGGACCGAAGCCACGCGATGCACGGGCGAACGAGTCTTCCAGTTGCCGCTGCTGAATCTGCGCGAGTCGTCGTCGGCGCCGACGCTCCGCCTCGGATGTCGCCTCGGCATACGTCTCCCGCGCCAGACGATTCGCCTCGGCCGAAGCCTTCAACGAATCCTCATACCGCTGACGCGAGAGCAGCGACTTCGCGTTTTCAAGAGCGGTGGTCGCAGGCCGAACGTCTGGTGAAACACCCTCTCCATACCACGCGGCCACCCGCCGGATGAGTCCATCGGTCTCCTCGAGATCGTCGAACGCCTGCCTGGCGAGACGGTCATCTTCGGCCGCCAAGTCTTCGCCCCGCGCCGCGGCTGTGTCCGCCGCTTCGAGCACCTGTCCGACCTGCCGGAGGTCGGGCCGCTGAACCTGGAACCCTTGCTCTGCCGCCTCCAGAAGCCGGCCTGCCTCGCGAGCCCGTTCGTTGGCCCGCACGCGGTCGGTCCGCTGCCGTTCGAGACCTTGCAGAAGATTGCTCACGCGGTCGCGCACCGTGTCGCGACGCTGGGGCAGGCTGGCTCGCAGTTCGTCGAGCTCCGCCCGTCGGTCGGTGATCGCCGCATAGAGGCTCTCGATCCAGTCCTCCTGCCGCACCGCCTCCTCGACGAGTGCCACCGCGCGGAAGTAGTGCTGACGGGAATGGTCGGCTGCAATCTGGGTCTCCGCCAACAGCGTTCGGACCCGGGCCAAGCCTTCGTCGGCCTTGGCCACATTGTCGACCACGTCGGCCCAGGAACTGTCGGCGTATGTTCCCGAAATCTGTTCGACGGCACGAACGGCCTGGCCGCGGCGGCCCGCGAGCGCCTCGAGGCGGGCCACGCATGCGGGAAGCAGGTCGTCGACCTTCGTTTTGGCGGCGACAATGCTCTCGAGCAAGGCCACAGCCTCGGCATTGGCCTTCTCGGCCCGCTCCACATGCGACCGTGCGCCAGGCGTCTCGTCCGCATCGAGCAACTGCGCGGCGAGTGCACACTCGTGCCTGCTGGCGGCAATGAGTTCGTCGGGGTTTGCGCCCGGTTCAGCCAACAGCCAGCCGTCGGCCCGCTTGGCCCGCACCTTCTGCGCGATCTCGTCGGCCTGAGCGACGGCCTTTATCCGGCGATCGTCCACCGACTCCAGTTCCTCGATGCCGCTGACCGAGCGGTCCAGTCGCGCCGCCAGTTCCTCCAGCCGTCCTCGGGTGGCGACCGGATCCGCCTCGAGTTCCTGTTGAGCGAGCCCGACGCCTCGGGCCACCTCGGACATTGGGCCCTGGAACGGGGCATTTGATCGGCCTCGCTTTGCAAGCCCGTCGATCCGCTGGGTGGTGCTGGCCACGCTCGTTGCGAGCGTCGCCGCCAATTCGCGGGCTTTCTCGTGCGCCTGCTCCAAGGCATCCAACGGCGCGCTGCACTCCGCTGCCACGTCGCCAAGCGGCGGCCGCGCCTCGGCGGAATCGAGCAGCCGGATCGCCGCATCGGCCTCGGACGTGCCGAGAAACGTCTCCTTGCCGATCCGTTCCTCTGCCTTCTCCCAGACATCCATCAGGCCCAGCCACCGCTCCCGATAACGGCGGAGTGCCGATTGCACGTTGTCATAGGCCGACCGCGTGAGTCCCTCCATGGGCGTCTTGAAATCGGGGTCGCTGTGGGGCAGCATCCGGTGTCGCTCCTGCTGGCTGTCGAGCAGATCGG
>JBIIMX010000150.1:0-7535 GCA_044337765.1 Pirellulales bacterium
GGCTCCATCGTGAGTCCTGTCTGCCGCACGGTCTCGGCAAGCGCCACGTAGACCGGATGCCCCGGACGGCCCGCGAAACAGTCCTCCAATCCCTGCCGCCAGGCGGCGAGATCCCGGGCGGCAACCGCGGGGCTGGCAGCCTCGTCGGCCAAGTCGTCGCTCCACCGCGCATACGCGTAGACGTTGGCCAGATGCTGCCGCAGGCTGGACGGCACGAGCCGCGTCGCCACCGTGAAGTTCTCGTAATGACGGCTGGCCACGTCGCGGCAGAAGGCCTCGGCGGCGGCAACGTCGCAGGTCGTGGGCAACGGCACACGATGCCATGCCGTCGGGTCGCGGTGGGCGGACTGCGGTGGTTGCACGGGCATCGACACCACCGAAGGCAGACGGTGTTCCGAGGGGCGGGCCGGTTCTTCACTGGCAGGGCGGAAAGGCCCCCATTACGATAGCGTGTCGGCGTGCATTTGCCCCAGCCGCGACCGCCGCATTCCTCCCGGAACCATCGCGATGAAGATTCTGCTCGCTAGCCCACGCGGCTTCTGCGCCGGCGTGAACATGGCCATAGACACGCTCGAAACGGCCATCCGGCTCTACGGCACCCCCGTCTACGTCTTCCACGAGATCGTCCACAACAAGCACGTGGTGGACCGGTTCGTCCGCGAGGGTGCCGTGTTCGTGGACGCCGTGGAGGAGGTGCCGGAGGGGGGCGTGCTGCTTTTCTCCGCCCACGGCGTGGCGCCGGAGGTCCGCCGCGTGGCGGCCGAACGGCGGCTGCGGGCCATCGACGCCACCTGTCCGCTCGTGACGAAGGTCCACCTCGAGGCGATCAAGTATGCCAAGGCCGGCTACCGCATCATGCTCATCGGCCACGAGGGGCACGACGAGGTGATCGGCACCATGGGGCAGGCACCTGACGCCTTCACGCTCGTAGAGACGACCGAGGAGGTGGATGCCCTCCCGTTCGGCCCGACAGACCGACTCGCCTACCTCACGCAGACGACGCTCTCGGTGGACGACGCCTCGCGGATCATCAACCGTCTCAAGGAAAGGTTTCCCCAGATCGTGGGGCCACCCAAAGACGACATCTGCTACGCGACACAGAACCGTCAGGAGGCGGTCCGTCTGCTCTCGGAGGGAGCCGATCACGTTCTCGTGCTGGGCAGTCAGAACAGTTCCAACAGCCAACGGCTGGCCGAACTGGCCCGCGAGCGGGGCATCTCGGCTCATCTCATCGACGGTGCAAACGAGATCGACCCGGGCTGGTTCTCCGGCAAGGAGACGGTGGTGATCACCGCGGGCGCAAGTGCCCCGGAGAGCGTCGTTCAGGACTGTGTGTCCTGGCTGAAAAGCCGATACGGGGCCACCGTGGAAGAGCGGACGATCCGCGAGGAGGACGTCTACTTCCCGCTGCCGAAGGAACTCCGCACCGCGGCTGCCGCCGTGCAGTTGCCAATGGCGTGACCCGCGCCCCCTGAACTCAGTGCGTGAGCTTCTTGTGGCGAAAGCGGTGCGGCTCGTCGGCGGCGACACCCAGCCGTTCCTTGCGGCCCCGCTCGTAGACCTCGAAGTTGCCCTCGCACACATGTACGTAGCCATCCCCCTCGAAGGCGATGATGTGCGTGGCGAGCCGATCGAGAAACCACCGGTCGTGGGTGATCACCACGACCGAGCCGGCGAAGCTCGAGATGCCCTCTTCGAGCGATCGCAGCGTGTCGACGTCAAGGTCGTTGGTCGGCTCGTCGAGCAGCAGCAGATTCGCACCCCCGCGGAGCAGTTTCGCGAGGTGCACGCGGTTGCGTTCACCGCCGGAGAGCGTCCCCACCTTCTTCTGCTGGTCGGGGCCCATGAAGTTGAATTTGGCGACGTAGCTGCGTGCGTTGACCGTGCGTTTGCCCAGTTCGATCGTGTCGTGGCCGCCTGAGATCTCCTCGAACACAGTCTTGTCCGAATCGAGGGCGTCACGGTTTTGGTCGACATAGCCAATGTCGACGGTCGCTCCCACCTTGACCGTGCCAGTGTCGGGCTTTTCCTGGCCGACGAGCATTCTGAAGAGCGTTGTCTTGCCGGCGCCGTTGGGCCCGATGATGCCCACGATACCGCCCGGCGGCAGGCGAAACGAAAGGTTTTCGAAGAGCAGCTTGTCACCGAACGCCTTCGAGATGTTCTCCACGTCGATCACTTGGTCCCCGAGCGAGCGGCTGGCGGGAATGAAGATCTCGATCTCCGAATCGCGGACGGCGGCCTGCTCCGCGGCGAGCTTTTCATAGGATGCAACGCGGGCCTTGCTCTTCGCCTGCCGGGCCTTGGGCGACATCCGAATCCATTCGAGTTCCCTGTCGAGCGTCTTCTGGCGGGTGCTCGCCTGCTTTTCCTCGAGTTCCAGGCGAGCCTTCTTCTGCTGCAGCCATGAGGTGTAGTTGCCCTCGAAAGGAATGCCCCGGCCGTGGTCGACCTCGAGGATCCACTTGGCAACGTTGTCGAGGAAATAGCGGTCGTGCGTGACCGCCACCACCGTGCCTGTGTACTCGGCGAGGTGCCGCTCCAGCCAGTCGACGCTTTCGGCATCGAGGTGGTTGGTGGGCTCGTCGAGCAGGAGCAGATCGGGCTTTTCCAACAGCAATTTGCAGAGCGCCACTCGGCGGCGCTCGCCGCCGGAGAGGTTCGTAACGGCCCACTCTCCGGGAGGCAGGTTCATCGCGTCCATCGCGATCTCCACCTGCCTATCGAGATCCCAGAGATTCTTGACGTCGATTTCGTCCTGCACAGTCGCCTGTTCGGCGAGCAGTTTCTCCATCTCGGCGTCGTCGATCGGTTCACCCAGACGGGCGTTGATCTCCTCGAATCGACGCAGCACGGCACGCGAATGGTCGACTGCGTCCATCACGTTTTCGAAGACGGTCTTCGCCGGGTCGAGCTGCGGCTCCTGCCGCAGGTAGCCGACGGTGTAGCCGTCGGCGAGACGGGTCTCACCGTCATATTCCTTGTCGAGCCCCGCCATGATCTTCATGAGCGTGCTTTTGCCGGCGCCGTTGCGGCCCAGCAGGCCGATCTTCGCGCCGGGATAGAAGGCCAGGTTGATATTCTTGAGCAGCTCGCGCTGGCCGAATTTCTTGGTGAGCTCTGTGATCTGAAAGATGAAGGCTGGACCCATCGGAAGGCGATGCACTCCGTGATAGTTGGTGGCTGCCGGTCGGCGATGCGCGGGATGGAACGCCACCCCGGCGGGTGGCGTCACCAGGCTCTCAGCTTACAGCAGCGGACGTGCTTCAACGAGGGCGTTGACCAGACCGCGACGAAGTGTCTGTGGCGCATTCGCGTCGGCACGTCGCCTCGTTGCAGGCTGGATGGCGATGGACTACCATTCACAGCAGTTTTTGAGAGTCCTGCAGCGAAGGAGCATCGGTCCATGCCCGACTACGCACATCCTGACGTCCTCGTTTCCACCTCCTGGGTCGCAGAGCATTTGACAGACCCCCAGGTACGAATCGTCGAATCGGACGAGGACCGGGCGCTTTACATGCAAGGCCATATCCCCGGGGCGGTCGAAATCGACTGGCAGGTCGACCTGCAAAACCAGGTGGTGCGGGACTACATCGACCGGGCAGCCTTCGAAAAACTCTGCGCCGATCGCGGCATCTCCAACGACACGACGGTGGTTTTCTACGGCGACAAGAACAATTGGTGGGCCTGCTACGCCTTCTGGGTGTTCAAGCTTTATGGTCACAAGGATTGCCGGGTCATGAATGGCGGCCGCAAGCGGTGGGACCTCGACGGACGTGCCTGGTCGAACGACCGGGTGACCTACCCGCACGGCCGCTACGCGGCCGCGGAACAGGACGGCACGATCCGGGCACTGCGTGACGAGGTGCTCAAGCACCAGCGAGCTGGCAAGCAACTGCTGGACGTGCGGTCGCCGGAGGAATACCGCGGCGAACGGATGCACATGCCCGACTACCCCAACGAGGGTGCCGTCCGCGGGGGCCACATCCCGGGTGCGAACAACGTGCCGTGGCCCCTGAACTGCAACGATGACGGCACCTTCAAGACCGCCAAAGAACTCGAAAAGCTGTACGTGCGGGAACTGAAGATGAAGCGACGCTCGCCCACGATCGCCTATTGCCGGATCGGCGAACGTTCGAGCCTGACCTGGTTCGTGCTCAAATACCTGCTCGGCTTCGGCAACGTGAAGAACTACGACGGCTCGTGGCTGGAGTGGGGCAACTGCGTGGGTGTGCCGATCGTGAAGGGCGCCGCTCCGGGTGGCGCGGTCGCCGAGGCCGCCCCCTCTGTGGCCACGAACGCCTCCTGACACGCCCCCCCGATTGTTTTCCAGATTCCTCGGCCCTCTCTTCTCAAGCACACGCATGAATGGCGTCAACGCGCGGCTCGATGCGGTCATCGGCGAGTTCGCCGACCTCGATGGCCGCGAAAAACTGGAGCTGCTGCTCGACTTCGCCAACGGCCTGCCGCCGTTGCCTGCTGACTACCAGGCCCGCAAGACCACCGAGGACCGCCGGGTGCACGAGTGCCAGACGCCCGTGTTTCTCTGGGCGGAGGCGACGGCCGGCAACGCAAGGCTCATTGCCGAAGTGGCCCCGGAGGCTCCGACGGTGAAAGGATTCGTCGCCATTCTGGCCGACGCAGTCAACGGCCGGCCGGTGGCGGAAGCGGCAACACTGCCTGACGACATGCTCGAGCGGATGGGCCTTGCCGACGTGCTGGGCATTCTCCGCTCGCGTGGTCTGCGGGCCATTCTGTCCCGCGTGAAGCGTGAACTGGCCGGAACACTACCGGCCTCGCCGTGAGGACAGAGGCAGGATCACAGGGAAAGGCAGGACAGCGTGGCATCAGCGACCCAATCGGTGAAGGTGGTGGCCGGTGTCGATTTGGGTGGCACGGCGATCAACTACACGTTTCTCGACCAGCAGGGACAGTTCCGCATCGAGGGGCTGTGCGAGCATCCGGCCAGGAGTGTCGAGGGGCCGGACATCTGCCTCGGGCAGATTGCCGACGGTCTTGCCAGAGCCGCCGAGCAGGCGGGCCTTCGGGTGGAGAACGTCGTTGCCATCGGCCTCGACACTCCCGGCCCTGCCAGCTCGACGGGCGTGCTCAGCAGGCGCGGCTCCACGAACTTCGTGCACGCCGACTGGGCTGGTTATGACATCCGCGCGGGGCTCGAGGCCCGCCTCGGGCGACCGGTGACCTACCTCAACGACGGCAACGCGGCCGCCCTTTGGGGACACGTCGCCATCTTCGGTTCGGAAAACACGGCAACGAGTGTTTCCGCGATCATCGGCACGGGACTGGGCGGCGGAGTCATCACCGGTGGCAAGGTCATCAGCGGCCGAAACGGCTTCGGCGGCGAGCTGGGCCATGTGCTGATTCCTTTCAGCCTGATTCCGGACCTCGAAGGCATCCTGCCGGCGTGCAACTGCGGGCGGACGGGTGATCTGGAGTCGCTCTGCTCGCTGACGGCGATCCGCCGCACGTTGTTGCCGTACTTTCTGAAGCGGCACCCGGACCACGAACTCGCCCGCGCTGCCGACATCGGCCAGGCGGCGAAGCGTGTTCGCGGGCTTGCGGAACAAGGAGACGAACTCTGCCGCCAGATCTTCCGCGTGCAGGCGCGGGCACTGGGGCTCTTTTTCGACGAGATGATCAACGTGTTCGATCCCGACGCACTCGTGGTGGGCGGCGGCGCGGTAGAGACGTCGGAGGAGTTCCGGTCGTGGTTCCTCGCGGAAATTCGGGCCGGCATGCCTGTGCAGCGTGAGGAACAGTCGGGAATTCCGATCCACGTCATCCCCAACGGCGACACGGCCGGCGCCCGCGGCGCGGCCCTCGACGCCGCGCGAGTCGCCCGCGAACGCGGCCTGTAGCGTCACGCCACGCGCGGCATCCTGGCACGCCTATCGACGAGGGCGGGCTCCCCGGACACCGAAGCGAGCGTCAGGCGCCTCGGCGCAACACGCGCACCGTCATCCCCAACGCTATCGCCGAGCCGCCGTGCGAGCGCAGCGTGTTCGGGGAGTCCGCCCGGCAACCCGCGTCACGCGACGTGGTCGAGGATTGGCAGCGACGGCAGTCCGTTCGGCTGAACATGCCGCGCGGGTGAGGGCAGGGGAGCAACCGCCACGTCGCCCGCCGGCCGGGCACGGGGCGGGCCGAGAAGCATCAGCCTCGCCGTACCCAGAAGACCGCGGAGCGAGCCGAACGTCGCCTCGACAGCGGCCGGTTCGTAACCGCAGTGGACCATACAGTCCTGGCACTTGGGATTGCCACTGGCCCGGCCATACGCGTTCCAGTCGGTCTTCTCCATCATCTCCCGATAGGTCTTCGTGTAGCCCTCGTCGAGCAGGTAACACGGCCGCTGCCAGCCGAAGAGGTTGTAGGTCGGAGTGCCCCACGGCCGGCACTCCAGATCCCATGCCCCCTTCAGGAATTCGAGAAATACAGGCGACTGGTTGAATTTCCAGCGTCGCGGAGCCCCGTCGAGAATTTTCCGGAAGAGCGACTGGCTTCGCTCCCGCGGCAAAAAGTGCTCCTGGTCCGGCGCCTTCGCGTAGGAATAGCCAGGGGAGATCATCATTCCCTCGACGCCCAAGGCCATCACATCGTCGAAGAAGCCACGGTACCGGACCGGGTCGGCGGAGGCGAAGAGCGTGGAGTTGGTGGTCACGCGGAAGCCGGCCTTGCGGGCGGCCCGAATCGCCGACACGGCCATGTCGTAGACGCCCTCCCGACACACGGCATGATCGTGCTCTTCGCGCGGACCGTCCAAGTGCACCGAAAAAGCCAGGTATGGGGAGGGCGAGAAGTGCGGCAACATCTCCTCGAGCTTCAGAGCGTTGGTGCACAGGTAGAGATACTTCTTGCGGGCCACGATGCCGGCCACGATCTGCTCGATCTGCGGGTGCAGCAGCGGCTCTCCACCGGGAATCGACACGATCGGGGCACCACATTCATCCACTGCGGCGAAGCACTGCTCCGGCGTCAGGTGCGACCGCAGCACCTCGGTGGGGTGCTGAATCTTGCCGCAGCCGCCGCAGGCGAGGTTGCAGCGAAACAACGGCTCGAGCATGAGCACGAGTGGATACCGGGCATTGCCCCGCAGTCGCTGCACGGCCACGTGCTTCAAAACGGCCATCATCTGTCCGACGGGCACACTCATGCGACGCGCTCCCTGACGCTCCGGCTGCTGAGGATGGCCTGGGAAAACCGAGCCATCGCCATGAGCGGAAAATAGATGGGGTAGTAGTGATAGCGGAGGTAGAAGACCTTCGGAAAACCGGTACCTGTGAACTGCGTCTCGTGCCAGCTCCCGTCGGTCGATTGGTGCGAGGCGAGCCATTGTGCTCCCCGACGCGCCTCGCGGGCGTCGTGCTTCCCGGCCGCAACGAGCCCGGCCACGGCCCATGCCGTCTGCGATGCGGTTGGCGTGCCGCAGCCCGCCAGCGATGGATCGGTGTAACTCTCCGGGGTTTCGCCCCAGCCGCCACAGGGCTGCTGGTGCCGGAAGAGCCATTCCGCACCGG
>JBIIMX010000151.1:0-7530 GCA_044337765.1 Pirellulales bacterium
GTCACCGTGGCGCTGGCGAGCAACTTCGACGAAAGGCTGCTGGCGATCGCCGAGCGGCTGGAACCGCTGTCGTGGGTGCCTCATGTCTTCGCGTCGTCGGAGATCGGCTGGCGGAAGCCGGCGCCGGAATTCTTCCGCTGGGTGGAGCGTCGGCTCGGCTGCACGTCGGCGGACGTGCTGCTCGTGGGCGACGATCCAGAGCTCGACGTCGCTGCCGCACGCCGTGCCGGCTGGAGGTCGCTGGGCATCGCGTGATACAGCCGCGATGCGGTGAAGCCCGTTGGGCCGGTGGGCAGCCCTACTTTGCAGCAGTGATTCGGCGAGGAAGTTCGTCCAGCCGAGGGCCCGGATGGTGCGGGGCAGGGGGGTCACGGCCGCTCGGCACCTGTGTCGAGCACTGCCATGAAGGCCTTCTGCGGGATGTCGACGCTGCCGACGCTCTTCATCCGCTTCTTGCCCTCCTTCTGCTTGGCCCACAGCTTTTTCTTGCGGGAGATGTCGCCGCCGTAGCACTTGGCGGTGACATTCTTCCGCATCGCCGAGATCGTCTCCCTCGCGATCACCTTCGTGCCGATCGCCGCCTGAAGCGCCACCTCGAACATGTGGCGGTCGATCTCGCCACGTAGTTTCTTGACGATTGCCCTGCCGCGGCGGTCGGCATCGCGGCGGTCGCAGATGATCGACAGCGCGTCGACCTTTTTGCCGCCGACGAGAATGTCGAGGCGGACCAGATCGGCCTGGAAATAACCGACCAGCTCATAGTCCATCGTGCCGTAACCCCGCGTCACGCTCTTGAGCTTGTCGTGCATGTCGTAGATCACCTCGGCCAACGGCAGATCGAAGGTGAGCATGGCCCGCGTGGGCGAGAGATACTCGGTCTTCAAGTAGGTGCCGCGGCGGTCGGTGCACAGTTGCATGATCGGGCCGATGTGTTCGACGGGCGTAAGGAAATTTGTCCGCACGATCGGCTGGCGGAATTCCTCGATATCGCCGGTATCGGGCACATCCTGCGGGTTGCGGATATTGATCGTCTCGCCGTCGGTCTTCAGGATCTGGTAGGTGACGTTGGGCGCCGTCTGAACCAGATCGAGATCGGCCTCCTGCTCGAGCCGCTGCTGGATGATCTCCATGTGCAGCAAGCCCAGAAAGCCGCAGCGGAATCCGAAGCCGAGCGCCTCGCTCGACTCTGGCGAGAATTCGAACGACGGATCGTTGATCGCCAGCTTCTCCAACGAATCGCGGAGCTCCTCGAAGTTTTCCCCTTCGGAGGGATAGAGGCCGCAGTAGACCATCCGCTGCGGCGGCTTGTAGCCGGGCATCGGTGGGGCGGCGTGGTCTCCCGGGATTGTGACCGTGTCGCCGATATGGACCTGCTTCACGTCCTTGATGTTGCAGACGAGGTAGCCCACCTGCCCTGCGACCAGTTCCTCGCAGGCCCGCCTTTGCGGTACGAATTGGCCGAGCTCCAGCACTTCATGGGTCACGCCGGTTTCGAGAAACCGGATCTTCTGCCCCTTCTTCACCGTGCCGTCGATGAGACGGACATACGTGATCGCGCCGCGGTAGCTGTCGTAGTGGCTGTCGAAGATCAAGGCCCGCAAGACAGCCTGGGGGTCGCCCGTGGGGGGTGGGATTCGTTCGACGATCGCGGCGAGCAGGTCGTCGATGCCGATGCCGGTCTTGGCGCTGGCCTTGATGACCTCCGTGGGGTCTATCGAAAGGCTCTGCTCCATCTCGGTCAGCACCTCGTCGACCCGCGCGTGAACGAGGTCGACTTTGTTGATCACCGGCACGATGGTCAGGTTCTGGTTGATCGCCGCGTAGGCATTGGCGACAGTCTGGGCCTCGACCCCCTGGAACGCATCGACCAGGAGCACGGCGCCTTCACAGCAGGCCAAACTCCGCGAGACCTCGTAGTGGAAGTCGACATGGCCTGGCGTGTCGATGAGGTTCAGTTCATAAAGCTCGCCGTTGTGCCGGCATGCCATGCGGACGGCCCGGGCCTTGATCGTGATGCCCCGCTGCCGCTCCAGTTCCATGTCATCGAGCATCTGCTCCTTGAGTTGCCGCTTCTCGACGGTGCCTGTCCGTTCGAGGAGCCGGTCGGCGAGCGTGCTCTTGCCGTGGTCGATGTGCGCGATGATCGAGAAGTTGCGGATGTGTTTGCAGTCGATGCTCATGCGGTGATTGTAGACGAGTTTCAGGCCCGACGAATGGGGAATTTAGCGGCCGATACGCGGGCATCTCGTGGCGGGGCCCGCTCGGAGGGCAGAACTGACGCCGAGACGGCTCGGCAGACGGCCAGCACCGGAAGGGTCAGTGTGCGGTGGAAGTCCGCGCCCGACGCGCGAAGCCGGCGGCGCCGATCGAGCCGGCGTCTCCGCCCAAACTCGCGTACCGAATGACCGTCTTCTCCGCCAGCAGGGGAAACGCGCGGGCCCGCACCTCCGCTCGAATGCGTTCGATGAACGCCCGGCCGACGACCGCCCCCTCGCCGCCGAAGGTCATCGCGCCGCCGATCAGCACGGCCTCCGGATCGAGCGTGTGCATGAGCGTGACGATACCGATCCCGAGCCAGCGGGCGGTCTCCAGGATGAGTTCGTTGGCGAGCGGATCGCCAGCGGCCGCCTCCCGCGAGATGAGGATCGGCGTCAGTGCTTCGCCACCGGCGACGGCCTTGGAGAGCGAACTCTCCGTGCGGATCGCAATCGCGTCCCGCGCCCGGGCCGTAAGAGCCGTCGCGCTGCAGTAGGCCTCGAGATCGCCGCTGTGGCCGAATGGACACGTTCTGGCCGTGTCGGCGGTATCGACGATGATGTGGCCAAACTCGGAGGCGTGGCTGTGGGCACCATCGATCGAGTTGTTGCCGATGATGATTCCGCCACCCACGCCCGTACCGAGCGTCAGCAGAATCAGGCTCTCGTAGTCCCGTCCCGAGCCGACCCAGAATTCTCCGTAGGCGGCGGCGGTGGCATCGTTGGCATAGGTCACCGCATGGCCGCAGTGCGCCGCCACGCGATCGCGGATCGGAAAGCTGTCCCAGCCGGGCAGGTTGCCCGCCCTCAGGATCACGCCCGTTTTGAGATCCTGAGGGCCGGGTGTGCCCAGGCCGACGCCGGCGATATCGCTCGCGGCGATGCCCACCATGCCGGCAAGCGTCTGCACCATCCGCCCCATCCGCGCGGCGGTATCCTCCGGCCCCCTCGTGGCGTGGGTCGGCTCGGTGTGGAAGGCCACGATCTGCCCATCGGTGTCGACCAGCGCGGCCTTGATGTTCGTGCCACCGAGATCGATACCGGCGTAGAGTGGCAGACGTGCCTGCGAAAGAGGCAGCAGGGAGCGTTTCGACGCGGACATCAGGCTCAGTTCCCCTCGGGCAGACGGCTGACTTCGACAGTCGGCGTCGGTCCGGTGCAGGCCTTCATGAAGGCGACGAGGTCGGCCTTCTCCTCCGCGGAGAGCTTGAGCGGTCGGATTTTCGCGCTCAGGTTCGGGTTGGGGTGTCCGCCCTTGTCGTACCACTCCACAACCTCCTCGAGTGTCGCCACCGAGCCGTCGTGCATGTAGGGGGCGCTCAGGGCGACGTTGCGGACCGTCGGCGTCTTGAAGGCGCCGGTGTCAGCCGGATCCTTCGACACGGCAAAACGGCCCACATCCGGCTCCGGCTTGTCCATGCCGATGCCGATGTTGTGGTAGTTCTCGTCGGCAAGATTGGCCCCCACGTGGCAGGCGGTGCAGTTGCCCTTTTCCGAGAAGAAGATCTCGCGGCCACGCTTCGCCTCCTCCGACATCGGCTGGGCCGCCACGGCGGCCTTCGCCGCGGCGAACTTGGCCGCCAGGTCCGCATCTTCAGCGATGTCGTCGGGATCGAGGGCGGCGAACGACTGCAGTTGTTCGTTGTGGTCGTAGGGGGACGGGGCCGTGACCAGGACGCGTTCGAAGGCGGCGATCGCCTGGCCGACACGATCGATCGTGAGCTCACCGAAGATGTTCTCGAACTGCTTCTTGTAGACCGGCATCTCGCCGAGCCGCTTCACCACGCCCTCATGGGTGAAGCCCATCTCGATCGGATTCTGGATCGGTCCCACGGCCTGTGCTTCGAGCGAATCGGCGCGGCCGTCCCAGAACTGCGGACCAGACAGGATGCGGTTGAACGATACCGGCGAATTGCGGCCGCCGAGTTGGCCCCGGATGCCGACTCCCGTCTTCGTGTGGGCCGAATAGCCTTCGGTGGGACTGTGGCAGCTTGCGCAGCTGACAGTCGAGTCGACCGAGAGCCGTGGATCGAAATAGAGCTGGCGACCCAATTCGATCTTGGCACGCGTCAGGGGATTCTTGTCGAGGCCCTTGATCTGGGAGGCGCCTTGCGACAGCCCCAGTGGCAGCACCGGCTCCAGCTCGACGGCGTTCTTCGGATTGGTAAGCCACTGGTCGATCTGTTCGAGCGTGATCGGCCCACTCCCCGGCACGCCGGCCGTCAGCGACGGATCGCCGAGCATGACGCGTTCACGGGGCATGGCTGTCACGGATTGCGTGCCGCTCGCAGTCGGCTTCGCCTCGACATTCTTCGCCTCGACAGTCTTGTTCTCGATCGTCTTGTTCTCGATCGTCTTGTTCTCGATCGTCTTGCCAGCCTCCGCGATGGCCAGATCGGCCGCTGCTGTCGCCGCATCGACGGTCTTCTTCGCCTCGGCGGCCTCCTCCTCGATCGCCACTGCCTTGGCATTGGTCCGGACCGGGTCGGTGGCGGGATCGATGGTTTCGATCGTCTCGACCTCGACAACTTCACCCTTCGAGCCTGTTCGGCCCGACGGCGCACACCCAGCGACTGTGAGCAGTGGCGTGCCGAGCACAAGTACGATGGAGAACGTGTTTCTTGAGAGGAGCAGAGACAGATGGCGTGTCATGGCAGCAGTTCCTTTGTCTGGCACGGTGCTCTATCAACCATGTGCGGTTGGAAGGCTTGGGTACCCGCCCGCTCGGCTTTCCCGCCCGGCTGTTTATAGTAGGTCTGTGAGGCGGAAAGTGTAGCAGCCGGTCAGATGATGTCGTCGGTGGCCAGCCACTCCAGTTCGCCGGGATGCCCCGGACCGTCGTCGAGCCGGATCGACGCCACCGCCCCTTTTTGCATGCGGATCGAGGCGGAGCCGTCACCGATCATCAGGCCGACCAGCCGGCCGACGCAGGGCATATGGCCCACCCAGGCCACGCTGCCGGCATTCTGCTGGGCCGTCCAATCCACGAGCGCCGGCCAGTTTGAGGCGGGCGCGAGGGCGTCGACCACCTCCACGGGCGGGGCGTTGTCGAATGCCGCTGCAAGGATTTCGGCGGTTTCCCGGGCTCGGATGAGCGGGCTGGTGGCGATCATGTCCACCTGCATGCCTGACTTGCGGAGTTGTTTCACCATCTCGGCGAACCGCTTCCGCCCTTTTTTTGTGAGCCTGCGGGCATGGTCGTCGATTCCGGGGCCCGAATCCTCCGCCCAGGCGTGTCGGATGATGTAGAGATGGGTGGTGAGCTGGGGCATGGGAACCATTGTGCGATCGATTACCGGTCGAGGCAAGTTTATGCCCTGCGCCAGAGGTCGTCTTCGGCGAGCCCTGCCTGTTGGATCGCGGTGGCTGCGTCGCGGCGCCAGCGCAGGGCGTCTGTCGGATAGCCGGCCGTGGGCTCGAGTCCTGGCACCCGGGAGGCCCAGAACGCATTGAAGGCATGCATCGAGAGTTCGCGGATGTATTTCGCCGCCATGCTCGCCAGGGCCACCGGCGCACGCGATTCGCCACCCACGCAGAACTCGATCCGACAGGGTTGCGTCGGTGGTCGGCTGCCGGCCGGGATCAGATAGGCCGAGCGGGCGGGAGTCTCTTCAAGAATCTGCACGAGCGGCGCGTCGAAGTGCCGGGCCAGGAGCCCGCCATACCGCTTGCGGCCGCCATGCCGGTCGCACCACACGACCGCCGGCTCATCGGGGACGGCCGCCCGGAGAACGGCAGCCAGCTGGAGTGTTGTGGCGGAGAGGATGTCGGACTTGTTGAGGCCGTCGTCGAGCAACGCATTGAACTCGCCGGGATAGATGCCACGGCAGGAGACACGCTCGAGCACCACCCCATGGCTGGCGAGCAGGTCGCGGACCGCCTGCGCGCGTGCGCCGCACTCGGCGGCGTCGGCCTCACGGGGCAGCGTGAGCGTCGGCAAGTCCTGCCATTCGTCCATGCGTGACATACGCGGCGAGATCGGACCGACCCGCTCGGCCAGCGCCGTCCAAGTATCGGGGAGCGTGCCGGAAGCCAGCCAGAGTCCGATCGAGACGCCCCGTTCAAGCCTGCCGAAGCCGTCGCCCCCGCGATAGATCTGTTTGGAGTCGGCCCACATGGGCATCGCCTGGCCGACGGCCCGCTTTGCCATCAGGGCATCGACCGCCGCGATGGCGGTGGCGAGTACCGCCTCGGCATCCTCTGCCATGCCGTCGATCCGCCACGCGGTAGCGGCCACGACGAGCGGCCCGAGGTTGGGGCCGTAGCCCGCCTCGTCGGTGCCGATGAGCAGCGTCATGCGGGAGCCTGCGAGGCTGGCGGGCCGGTGCGTTCCGCATGTCGGCAGAATTCGTAGATTGCGATCGACGCCGACGTGGCGGCGTTGAGGCTGTGCGGGAGGCCGTACATCGGGATTTCCGCGACGCGGTCGAGCCGCGCCAGCACGTCGTCCTCCAGGCCGGTCCGTTCGTTGCCGATCACGAGCACCGTGCGGGTGGCGAACGCGAAACCGAACAGGCTCTCGGAGTGCGTCGCCTGTTCGAGCCCCACGATCTCGAAGCCCTCATCCCGGAGCCGGTCGAGCACCGGCGGCAGGCTGCGGTGGATTTCCAGCACGACCGATTCAGCGCCATCCCGTGCAATGCGCTCGTGGAGACGCGCTGCGCCGCAGGCGATCACTCGCGGCACGCCGAAGCAGCCGCAGGTGCGGACGATGTGCGAAAGGTTGACGTGGCTCCGCATCGGAGGACAGGCGACGATCAACTCCCGTGGCGTCGCGGGCCGTTGCGGTGGCTTGTGGCGGAGGTGTTCGAAGCGGGGCATGGAGGTATTCTGCCTGACGTTCCACTACACTAGCTATTGGTCTTCTTATCGATCTTGCTATCAAGCTTGTTCGCTCTCGTGGAACGTTCCCCATCCTGAGCCTTTGCCGTGCCGGGCAGCCATGTCCGGCCTTGTTGTCAGGAGCCATCATGCCTCGCCTTCCCAGCCAGCCAGCAGCCGCCGTGGCCGCGACGCCGGAGGCCACGGCCCCCGCCGCGGCCCGACTGCGACCGGGTGACATCGTCACCAGCCCGCTCGGCTTCGGCCGGGAGACGGTCGAGTCGGTGGTCATCGCATTCACGCTCGCGCTTCTTTTCCGCGCGTTCGAGGCGGAGGCCTTCGTGATCCCGACCGGCTCCATGGCGCCGACGCTGATGGGCCGGCATAAAGATCTGGTGTGTGAGTCGTGCGAGCGTGACTTCCGAGTCGGCTGCAGTGCCGAAGAAGACGATCA
>JBIIMX010000170.1:0-6932 GCA_044337765.1 Pirellulales bacterium
GCTCGCCCGTGCACACTTCGCCGCGATGCCGCTGGCCGCCGCCGCCGGCGTCTTCAGCGGCGTCATGCAGAACATCATCGGCGGACTCGCCGCAGCCTGGTGGAAACGCCGTCCACCGTCGGCTTGAGCCGCCACGGAGGGCCAGACGGTCGTGGCTGTCCGTTGGAAAAAGGGCCGCCACCCAGCTTTTCAACCGATCGGTCTTGGGTCAGAGTGCCTCGCCTAGCATGCTCAACGAACAGTGAGACTGGTTCCACACAACTAGTGGCTGCGTCCCGTTTTCACGCGGCCTGCCGGACGTCGGCGAGGAGTGCATCGACGTCGGCATCGGTCACCGCCCACGAGCACATGAAGCGGCAGGCATTCGCGCCGATGAAGTTGTAAAACTTCCAGCCCTTCATCCGCAGCGTGTCGGCGAGGGGGTCGGGCATCCGTACGAAGACGGCGTTGGCCTGCCGGTGGCCGACCAGCTCGATCCCTGGGATCGCCCGGAAGCCAAGCTCCAAGCGGGCCGCGGCGGCGTTGGCTCGGCGGGCGTTGGCGAGCCACGAGCCGTCTTCGAGCAGCCCGACCCAGGGGGCGGTGAGATACCGCATCTTCGAGGCCAACTGGCCGGCCTGCTTGCAGCGGTAGGCAAACTCGTCGGCGAGGCTCGTGTTGAAAAAGACCACGGCGTCGCCCACACCCATGCCGTTCTTCGTGCCGCCGAGGCAGAGCACGTCCACGCCCGCCTCCCAGGTGATCCTCCGCGGCGGCACGTCGAGCGAGGCCACGGCATTGGCGAACCGGGCCCCGTCCATGTGGAGCCGCAGGCCGTGTCGGCGGCAGGTGTCGCTGACTGCGGCGATCTCGTCGGTGGAATAGACGGTCGAGAGTTCCGTCGCCTGCGTGATGCTCACGACGCGGGGCTTGGGGTAGTGGATGTCGCGACGCCGCTCGACGGCATGCGTGATCCCGGCGGGAGTGAGCTTGCCGGCGTCGCCGGCAAGAGTGAGCAGCTTCGTGCCGTTGGAGAAAAACTCCGGGGCCCCGCACTCGTCGGTCTCGACGTGCGCCACATCGTGGCAGAGGATCGCGTGGTACGACTGGCACATGGCGGCGAGGGCCAGCGAGTTGGCCGCCGTGCCGTTGAACACGAAAAACACCTCCGCCGGACACTCGAAGATGTCGCGGATCAGTTCGCAGGCCCGGGCCGTCCACCGATCGTCGCCATAGCTCGACTGATACTCCTGGTTGGCACGGGAGAGCGCCTCCCAGGCCCCCGGACTCATCGGGGCCGTGTTGTCGCTGGCGAATTGGCAGCCTGGCGTCACGGTGGGCGTCGGCATGGGGCGTGTGTCTCGTTCTTTTGGCAAAGGTTCATTCGCGGCGCATGCGTATCGCCAACGAACCTGGGGAGCATACGCGGCCGGCGGCACGGCCGACCAGCCGTGCTATGACACGGTTTCTTGACGATCGAACAACCCGTTCAACCCAACAACGGACGAGGTCATACGTCCGATGGCGCGGAAATGCGGGCCTCGCGAAGGCCGCGTGGATCGTCGGCCATGACCGCAACTCATGGCAGCAGAGCAGTCACCCCGAACCTGTCGTGCCAAATGCCGGGGGACTGCCCGTTGACCGGCTCACAGAATCGCCTTCCGGCATGGAAACAATTCGAGCGACTCCACGAGGCCGGACTTGGAGAGGGCCTGCGCTACGGGGCAGACCCATAGAGTGCCTGCTCGCGTTCCTCGATCGACCTGATTCGCCATTCCGGTGGCGGCTTGCTTTTCGGCCAGCCGCCGGTCTGGGAACCGATCCGCACGAACCTGCCCGGCCGAAAACCCTCGAGCAGCACCTGTGTGGAAATGTCGAGTTCGATGCCGCTGCTGCCGAGTGGCGGATTTTCAACAGTCCGCCGCTTCACGACCTGTCCCGCGGCGAGGTCGTGATTCTGCCACCAGGTGCGGAGCGTGGGCTCGGCCGCGGCCACATTGACACCGGTGGACATCTTCCCCGGCACACCGCCGTTGTCGAAGAAGGCCTCGTAGAGGGAGGGATCGAAGCCGCCCAGCAGCGTCACGGTGACCACGCCATTGCCGCCCCCCTTGTGATCGACGCGGTCGATCCGCGCCGGCAGCCAGTAATGCTTCATCCGCCGCAGATGGATCTCTCGCTGCCGTGCAATGACAGCCGTGCGGCTGGACTCATCGAGCCAGATGTCGCTGCACTGGAAGTTGCGATTCTCCCAGCCGGGATGCCAGGTGAGGTTCACCTGCACCGCCATGCCCGCGGCGGCCGCCGTCGCCAGATCGTCGAGCGTGCCGAAACCGTTCTCTTTCCAGATTCGCGTGGAGGCATCGACCGAATACACGACCGGCTTCGCGTCGGCCACCGGCTCCCCCCCTGCGGTAACGGCCACGACGGTGAGTTGCCCTTTCTCGCGGTCGAAGCCCTGCAGCTTCCAAGCCCGGCCTGTTCGTAACGCATGGCTGAAGTCATCTTCGAGCCGAATCGCCCGGTTGTGGGCGGGCAGATACTTTTTGTGGTGCGGGGGTGGCGGGGCGATGGTTGTGTCGCCCTCCGGCGGTAGCGCGAAGCGGCCTTGGAGCCGCGTGCCGAGCGGGATGTCGTGAAGGTCGGCCGGCGCGCCGTGGAAGAAGACTTCTCCGTACGGCATCAGGACGAAGGAAAACGCGGGTGCCGAGTGGTACCGATCCTCATCGAAATCGCCGTCGAGCCGGAGGCGGCCGCGGCGATTGACATGGTCGACCGTGATCAGTTCGCCGGCCAGATCGACGCCCGCATCGGCCGGCGGAAACTCCTCGAGCTTGGCGACGTAGGCCGCCGGATCGGCATCGGCAGCCACGCCCTGGCCGCCCGCAGCGAGCAGACCTGCGACCGTTGCGACAACCACCATGACTGCGCTCATGAATCGACGCACGCTTCTCATCCGCGATGTGCTGTCGGCCAACCCGTGACAGATGCCGATGAGCGATGTGGAGCGAAGAATAAGCACGGAAAATCTCTGAAAGAAACGGGATCAGCGGCTGCGAATGAGGTCACTGGTGGCCACGGCCTCGACGAGACTGCGGAGCGGGTAGCCGTCGGCCTCGACGGAGGCTGCAATTTCCCGAATGGCGGCCCGGTCATCCACGGTCATGGCCCGCCGAAGCGCGAAGGTGGCAAGTTTGGCAACGATTGCCTCGGCAAACGTCGCGGCGTCGGATGCCAGCAGCCGCTTGAACTCGTCGGGGCCGGAAAATGTCCGACCGTCGGGAAGCACCCCCGATGCATCGACCGGCGGGCTGGCCCCCTTGCCGGCTGCGGTATCTTCGTGGGTTCTCCAGCGGCCGATGGCGTCGTAGTTTTCGAAGGCGAATCCGAGGGGATCGATCTTCCGATGGCAGGCGGCGCAGGCGGCGGTTGTCGAATGCGCCGCCAACTGACCGCGGATGGTCGTCTTCTCCACATCGGCGGGCGTCGGCTCAAGCGGCTGGACATTCGGCGGGGGCGGCGGCGGCGTCACGCCAAACAGCGCCTCCGACACCCAGACCCCGCGATGCACCGGCCGGTGCCGGGTGCCGTCGGAGGTGAGCGAAAGCACTGCCGCCTGCGTGAGCAGGCCGCCGCGGTGCTGGTCGGCAGTGAACCGCGTCTTCGTAAAACCGGCGTCAGCGGGGCGGGGAAGCTCATAGTGCTCGGCCAGCCGGGCATTGACCATGCTCCAGTCGCCCGCCAGAAGTTCACCGACGGGAAGGTTGTGGCGAAACGCCTCGGCAAAGGTTTCAACCGGCTCACGCTTCATGCTGTACTCGAGCCAAAGGTCGTAGTCGCGATAGAGCTTCCGATCGGGCGGGAACATGCCGACGCGGTTCAGTTCGAGCCATTGGTGCGGAAAGGACTCCAAAAAGCGATCGATCTTCGGGTCGGCGATCATCCGGCCCACCTGCGATCCGAGCACCTCCGGCCGCTTGAGCGATCCGTTACGGGCGGCCTCCAGCAGCGGTTCGTCAGGCAGCGATCCCCAGAGGAAATACGAGAGTCGGCTGGCCAGTTCGTAGTCGTCGAGCGATTGCCGCTGGCCATCGGGATTCCCCGACTCGATGTAACAAAAACTCTTCGAAGCCAGCACCCCGGCCATGGCCGAGAGATAGGCCGCCCGCGGTTTCTCGCCGGCAGCCCGCTCCTGAGTGTAGACAGCGGTGTAGCGGTCGCTTTCATCGGCCGCGACCGGCCGACGCCAGGCCCGCTCGGCAAACCTCGTGAGACACTCCCGCACCTGGGCCTCATCCGCAACATCGCCCGGCCAGAACAGCTCCCGCTTGCGGCGATCCTCATCGGTGACGATCGGCCCCTCGATCTCTATGCAGTCGACGATCAGCACTGGATGGAGCGGCTTCCCGTCGTCGTCGAAGAGTTTGTGGCCGGTGGGATTGGCCAGCCGGTGGTCACGGCTGCCGAGAAAGACGCCTCCTCCCATCGTGAGCACGTTCACATGGTGGCCACCTGCGAATTTGCCCGGCACCTCGTTATGGATATCGAGATCGAGCGGCATGGAGAGGAACCGCTCGAATTCGACGGTCGTGGGCTGATCCTCCGGGGCCAGCACGTCGGCGTCGAAGATCGATTCCTTCGCCTTCGGATCCCAGAGCGAGAGATGCGGCACGCGGCCATTGTCAGGCCGTAATCCCGACAGCGTGATCCGCATCCGATAAACGCCCGACTGCTCGAAATGCCGTCCCCACCAGGCCCGCCAGCCGGGAATGGCCGCCCCCGGCCAGACGAGGTTGCGGACCTTGTCGATCGCGCCGACCGTGGCGATGCGCTTCCGGACCTTCTCCCGGTCAGGGGGGCCCATGCTTGATTCGTGAATCGAGATGCCGCTGATGCGGTGTGATTTTGATTCGACTGGCGTCTCCGGATACGCCCGGGCGAGCACCACGTCGGCGGCCTTCAGATACCGCTCGATGTGCGAAGGGGCGAGCGTGAGCATCGCACCGATCCGGCTGAAACCGTGGAACGTCGGGTCTTCGTCGAACACGCCGGGCTCATCGACGTCGATCTGCACACCGAGCAGGTCGTAGACCGTGTTGGCATATTCCTCGCGGCTGAGCCGATCGTGGGTCATCCGTCCACGGGCGGCCATCCGGGCAGCCTCACCCGCCTCGATCTCAGCCGAGATCCAGCCGACTACCTCGGCGATCTCATCGACCGTGGGCCGGGGCTCTTCTTTGGGCGGCATCTCACCCGAGTTGATCCGTGTCATCACCTCCGCCCACCGCTCGGCCGTCTGGTGACCGGCGAAGTTGCGTTCGAGCGTGTCGAGGCGAAACTTCCCTTCCTGAACGGCGGCATCGTGGCAGCGGAGGCAGTGCTGACGCAAAAACCGCTCCGCGGGGGGTGCGGACGCCCCAAGGTCAGCTGCTACCGTGGGAAGCGGCAGGAGGACCACCGGCAAGCAGCCGGCCACAACGATAAAGGGCAGGGAAATAAAAGTTCGGGACATCTTCATCGTCTCACTGATTCCGTTGGCTGACCGGTTCAACCATGGGCTTCGGCTCAGGGCCGTACAGGGCCTGATCGGTTTCTTCGTGCCACTTGATCCGCACCTCAGGCGGCAGTTTGCTCTTCGGCCAGGTTCCGGTCCGTGACGAAAGCCGCACGTAGCGGCCCGGACGATAGCCCTCGAGCAGCAGGTTCGTGCTGATATCCAGTTCGATGCCGCTACTGCCAGGCAAAGGATTCTCGACGGTCCGCCGCTTGGCGACCGAGCCCCAGCCTCCGGTTTCCCAGATCCGCAGGCTCGGCTCGACTGGCTGGAGCCCGACGCCCGTGGCCATCCGGCCCGGCAAGCCGCCGTTGTCGAAGAACTCTTCATAGATCTCGGGGTCGTAGCCGGCCAGCAGCGTCACCGTCACCACCCCGTTGCCGCCCCCCGTGTGCTCCACCCGCTCGATCCGGGCCGGCAACCCGTAGTGGAGCGTTCTCCGCCGATGGATTTCCCGTTGTCTGGCGGTCGCCCCCTTGCGGCTCGCCTCATCGAGCCAGATGTCGCTGGCATGAAACTCTTTGTTCACCCAGCCCGGGGCCCAGGTGAGGTTCGCCTGCACGACCGCGCCGGCCGTAGCCGCGGCTGCCAGATCATCAAGTGTGCCAAACCCGTTCGCGTTCCAGATTCGCGTGGATGCATCGACCTTGCGGACGACCGGCTTCACGTCGGACACGGGCTCGCCGGCGGCCGTCACGGCCACGACCGTGAGCAGACCTTTCTCGCGGTCGAGGCCCTGCAACTTCCAGGCCCGGCCCGTCCGCACCGCATGGCTGAAGTCGTCTTCGAGCCGGACCGCCCGATTCTGGGCCGGCACGAACTGCTCGAGCCGCATGTGATGCTCGAGCGGCGGGGCGATCGCCGTGTCTCCCGGCGGTGGCAGCAGAAATCGGCCCAGCAGTCGCGTTCCCATGGCCACGTCGTTCAGGTCGGCCGGCGCGCCGTGATAGGTGACCGTGCCGTAGGGCAGCAGCATGAACGTGAACGTCGGCGACCATCGATAGCGATCCTCGTTGAAGTCGCCGTCGAGCCGCAGGCCGCCGCGGCGGAGCAGGTGGTCCGCCGCCACCAGTTCACCGGCAAGATCGACGCCGGCATCGGCCGGCGGAAACTCCTCGAGCTTGGACACGTAGGCCGCCGGATCGGCGTCGGCGGCAATGCCGACGACACCCACGGCCAGCAGGCACAGCCCGAAAGCGACACCCGCCATGCAAGGACTGACGAATCGGCTCACGCTTCCACCTCCGTGAGGCTGCGGGTCGAGTCGCCAAACTGCTCGACATTGACCTCCATCCGCTGCGCCATCGTCATCAGCAGGTTGCTCATGCGGGCCTTCGCATCGACCGGCGAGTGGCAGATGCCGACCAGGGCCTTCTCATAGTCGGTGAACCCGGCGGCC
>JBIIMX010000152.1:0-7501 GCA_044337765.1 Pirellulales bacterium
CCTCAAGGCGGCACTCGACGCCGCACCCGCTGACGTGGAGGTGAATCGCAAATGCGCCGAGTTTCTGGCCAGCTATGGTGAATACGACCAGGCGGTCGCCTGCTGGATGCGGATCGAAAAAGCCAAGGGAATGGCCGACGAAGCCCAGCGGCAGATTGCGAAACTGCAGGTCGACAAGACCATCGCTGCCGGCGAGGGGCTGACCGGGCGGAAGCCCGCGGCGTCATCGGCCGGGGCTGGTCAGAAGGCGGAGCCTACGGCTGCCGGTGCCACCCCCGCGGATCGTCGCGTGGTGCTCCTGCAGGCAATCACCAAGAATCCAGCAGAAATCGAGCCTTATCTCGAACTGGCCGACCTGGTCGAGCGAGACGGCACGCTCGAGGAGGCCCAGCAGGTGCTCGCCAAGGCGCTCGCTGCCTCGGGCAACGATCTCAAGGTCCGCGAGCACATGGAAGATCGGCAGCTGCGCTGGGCGCGGCACCGGCTGCATCTGGCGGAGAAGCGTCTGGCCGAGGAAGACAGCCCCGATAACCGTCAGGCTGTCGAGCAGTTGCGGGCCACGAATCTCAAGCACGAAATCGAGGTCTACGCCGCCCGCACCGCCCGCTATCCCGAAAACGTCAGCTGGAAGTACGAACTGGCCATGCGGCTGAAGGCGGCCGGCAATCATGCCGAGGCCATCCGGCATTTTCAGGACGTGCTGCAGGATGCCCGCCGCAAGGGGGCCGTGGCCCTCGAACTGGGTGAATGTTTCCAGAAGATCCGGCAGTATCCGCTGGCGATGCGGAATTATCAGGTGGCCGTGGAATCTTTGAGCGACCGGGAACAGGAACTCCGCAAGCGGGCCCTGTACCGGGCGGGAGTGCTGGCCGCCGGTCTGGATGACATGGACTCAGCCCGGAAATACCTCTCCACGCTGGCCGAACTCGACTTTGGCTACCGCGATGTGGCGCAACGTCTGGACAAGCTGACCCCGGCAAAGGATAAAGGGGCCGGAAAGTAACCACGCCCATCGCCTGCGGTGGTCGCCTCGGGAGCCTTCCATACGCCCAAGCCCCGTGGATGAGTCCACGGGGCATCGTTTTCAACAGATTTACGTTTCACAGATCTTGAGAGGGTAGGAACCGGCATGCCACACTCGGCCAGCGCCAAGAAGCGACACAAGCAGAACCTCCGCAACCGCGAGCGCAACCGCGCGGCCAAATCGGAGCTCAAATCCCACATTCGGAAGGTGCTCTCGGCGATCGACGCCGGAGACGCCACCCAGGGCCGCGAGGCGCTGCGGACGCTGGCAAGCTCCGCCGACAAGGCCGCTGCCTCGAAGAAGATCCATCGCAACAAGGCGGCCCGGATCAAGTCGCGTCTGTCGGCGCGATTGCTGGCGGCGTCGAAGGGCGGCGCGGCAGTCACCCCGGCCAAGGGCGGTGCGACCAAGTCCGCTGCCAAGGGGAAGAAGGCGGCTGCAAAGCCGAAGGCCTGACAGTGCGGATTGGGTGAGCGCGGCTTGGCAGCGTGCAGAGTGACCGCGTCGCTGCTCGCCGCATCACCACTCGATTCGCGTGGCGTCGAAGACAGGGCCCTCGATGCAGGTGCGGCGGTAATCCCAGCCGCCCGAACCATCGCGGACGCGGGCCACGCATGTGAAGCAGATCCCGACGCCACAGGCCATCGGTGCCTCCAGCGAGACCGAGCATGGCATCTGCCGGGCGGCCGACCAGCGGGCCACGGCTGCCATCATGGGGTCGGGACCGCAGCAGGCCACGTGCACGCTGAGGGGAGCGGCCTGATCGGCAGCGGTGGTTGAAGGCCTGCCGACAGGGCCGAACAGCGAATCAAGCAGGTCGACGACCGTGCCACGCAGTCCGGCCGAGCCATCGAGTGTGGCCTGATGCACTTCGATACCGGCGGCCCGATAGTCTTCGATGCCGCCGAAAAGGCCGGCGTGGCGGGCCCCCCAGCAGCAGGTAACGCGGCGGCAACCCGCAGGTCGCAGCCGCGCAGGCGGTCCGTAGGTCGTGTGCCCCAGCCTTTCACGGCCCAGGCTCAGCAGGGCTGTCTGGCCAATTCCACCGGCCACGAGCACGAGATGATCGACGGCCGGGATCTGGAATCCGTTTCCCAGCGGGCCCCAGACGATCAGTTCCTGGCCCACGGGAATATCCCGCAACGCGGTGGTGAACCTGCCGTGCACGGCATAGATGAAGTCCGCATAGCGTCGCAGGGGTTCCCCGCCCTTCCCCGCTTCATCGCCAAACGTGTCGTAGACGGCCAGCGGACGGGCCAGGAGCGGATCGTTACGGCTGGGAATGCGGATCATGGCGAACTGGCCGGGGGTCGCTTTGGAGGCGATCGCGGGGCAGTCGAGTCGGAGCCGCCACGTGTTGTCGGCGATGCGGCTGTGGGAAACGATCCGTGCCGATGTGAAGGTGGCACTGTCGGCATAACAGGGTTCGCTGTTGGCTGTGACCGCGACGGGGCTGGACGTGGACGTGCTCATCGAATCCTTTCGCTCGCGTGGGGCCTGTCACTCGCCGCGGGGTTTTCGCCATGACGACGCCTTGCCGGGCCGCCGCGGCCGTCGGGGGCCGCCGCGGCCGACCGGCCGACGCGGCTCTGGCTCGGTGCCCTGACCGCCGCTTGGCTTCCCCGTAGCCTTTCCTGCAGTCTTTCCCGCAGCATGGGGCCTGGGACCATCATCCCTGTATTTTCCGCGGGTCGCCCCCTGCCCTGCACGCGGCATCCGCGGCCGGCTCGGCGGGCCTTCGCGTCCCGGCCGTTGGCCCGCCCGTCGGTCTGTTCGTGGGAACCGGCCCTCCCGTTCCCCGTCCGTCCGGGGCTGCTCGGTCAGCCGACCCGCCTCGATCGGGCCCACGGCTGCGATCGCGTCGTGCCTCAGGGCTTCGATTTCGCTCCAGGCGAGTTGACGCCACTGGCTGGGGAGCAGATTGCCCAGCGAGAGTTTGCCGACACCGACGCGTTTGAGCTGGTGCACCTTGTGGCCGAGCCGGGCGAGCATCCGACGGATCTCCCGATTCTTGCCCTCGTCGAGGATCATTTCGAGCACCGCACTCTGCTTGTGTTGCGAACGGATCTCGACCCGTTTCGCATGCACCTTGCCTTCCGCCAGCGTGATGCCGCGGCGGATTTTGTCGAGCAAGTCCTGCGGAGGAACGCCCGCCACCTGCACGAGGTATTTCTTTTCCACACCGTAGCGAGGGTGCGAGAGCAGGTTCGCGAGGCCGCCGTCGTTGGTCACGAGGATCAGGCCTTCGCTCATGCGATCGAGCCGGCCGATCGCAAACAGGCGCTGCTCGCCCGGAACGAGATCGACCACGCGGGGCCGGCCGGACGGGTCGAAGTTTGTGGTGACCACGCCGACAGGCTTGTTGAGCATGTAGACGACCCGTTTCGGATTCGGCAGCTTCTCGCCGTCTACCCGCACCTCGGCCTTGAGCGGATCGATTCGCGTGCCCAGCTGCGTGACGACCTTCCTGTCGACCTCGACGCGGCCGGCCGTGATCAGTTCCTCACAGGTTCGACGGCTGCCAAGCCCCGCGGCCGCAAGCACCTTTTGCAGGCGTTCCTGGCCGTCATCGATCGCCTCGAGCCGCCGTTTGGCGGCGCTGCGGGCGTCGTCCTCGTCAGGGAGCTGGGCCCGCTGCGGAGGACGACGCGACGTGATCTTCGACGGTTCCACACGGGGTGGTCGGGCTGGCCGCATGGGCCGAGCGGGTCGCGAGGGGCGAGACGTTTTGGGGGAGCGCGGTGGACGCGGCGAGCGGTCTGCGGGCACGGTGGGATTGTCCGTCGAAAGAGGCGGGGGCTCGGGCGGCGTGCGACGATCGACCGCCAAGTCCCAGATCATACACCCCCGGCTGCTCGGCGGCGCGGAGATCGAAGTCTGCCGCCCATGTGCTGTCTCGGGCGGCTGCGCATCCAGTCGTTCGGAAGCGGCTACTGCACAGGCGACCACCAGCGGGAACGGCGGACTTCCGGAACCGGCGTCGCAAAGTCGCGGGGCCGGGCGCCGTCCATGAGCGGCAGCCGGAGGCTCGAGGGCGCGATGTCGTCTTGCAGGTAGGGATCGAACCGCACGGCCCTCCGCCGCTGGAGCCGCTCGGGCCCCGGGTCGAGCCAGTCCGGCTTGCCGAGAGAGGCACAGCCGACGCCGCTCGCCAGGAGCGGAACGCACAAGGGCGCGAGCAGCAGAAGACGGCACGCATGCATGGGAAACCCACCGGAGCTTGTGACTGACAGAGGGTGGGAGTCTAGGAACCGCCCCGGGGTACCCCAAGATCGGTTTCCCGCGGCCAAAAACGCAGCTCAAACCGCGGCTCAAACGGAGGCGGTTTGGCAGGGGGCGATTTGGCCGTACTCCCCCCGCTTTACCCGTCGACGCAGGCTTCGCCCGCTACGGCAGCTGAACGTGTAGCAGTGTCGGCTGGGTGGTCGTTGCAGCCGTGGGGGCGAGCACCTGCCGGCCGATTGATGCTGGCAGCAGCACGCACGTGCCCTCCGTGAGCGGGGGCAGCTGCCAGTGGGGATCAAGACGGCACTCGCCCGAGAGCACGGCGACGAAGTGGCAGGTGTCGTCGCCACCAACGGCCCAGTCGCCAACGGGTCGGACTTCGTCGAAGGAAAAATAGTCGCAGGTCACGAGCCGACGAACGCCGGGAGCGACGCCGGGCCCCTTCTCGGGCGATGGGATGGCCTGCGGCTGGACGGGAGCCACCGGGCCAAATTGGGTCACGGCTTCGAGACCCGCTTCGATGTGAAGCGGCCGGGACTTGCCGTCGGCACCGGTGCGATTCCAGTCGTAGAGCCGGTATGTGACATCGCTCGATTCCTGAATCTCCGCAACGACCAGCCCGGCTCCGATCGCGTGCACCGTACCGGCGGGGATGAAGATGCAGTCACCCCGGCGGGGCTCGAAGGCATGCATCACGTCCTCGCAGCGTCCGGCCCGTAGGGCTGCTGCCAACGACGTGTGATCGACGCCCGGTCGGAGCCCCGCGTAGATGCGGCTGCCCGGGTCGGCGGCGATGACATACCAGGCCTCTGTCTTGCCCAGATCGGGCGGCGAGAGCCGTGCCGCTCTGGCGTCGTCGGGATGCACCTGCACCGATAGGTCGCGGCAGGCGTCGAGAAACTTGAAGAGCAGCGGAAAGACGGCCCGCGGGGCATGCCGCCCCAGCAGTTCCCGGCCCCGCTCGCGGACCAGTGTGCCGAGTGTCGTTCCAGCCAGTGGGCCATGCGCCACAACGCTCTGGTCAGCCCCGCGATCGACGAGTTCCCAGGACTCCGCGAAGTCGTCGCCCGGAGGCAGTGATCGGTTCAGGTGCGTGGCAAAGCGACGGCCGCCCCAGATGTAGCGGCGGTAGAGAGGTGTCAGCAGCAGTGGGTGCATGATCGTGTGAGTGTGTTCGGGGAGCATGGTTCACGAAGCTGTCTGGAAAACGTGTCCAGAAAAAGTGTCCAGCGAGTGGTGTCAGCGGGTGCCGGTGGTGTAAGGCTCCTGGAAACCCGTCGAGCACCGACAATACGGCGGTCGCTCTCCCGGATGGCCGAGCCCGGCGTGACGTCAGGACCGCGAATAGCCCTCCACGATTCTGCCGATCCAGAAGCAGCAGACCGCCGCGACCAGCATCACGAGCATCTGCCCGAGCGAGATCGTGTGGTTGAGTTCGAGCAGGACGGCGACCGCCGGGATCGCGAGGCCGAGGAACTGGCCAAGCCGACCAAGTGCTGCCATCGAATCGTGCTCCGGCTGGGAAGTGCGGCAGGGATCGAGGGATGAACGCGTCGCCCGGATCGTAGGAAATCGTGGCGATTTCTGCCATGCGAACCCCGCTGTTCGAGCGGTTTTGCTCGCGATCCAGCGGCAGAGGCTTGTCGTCGCCGATTTGCCGGCAATACTGCGGCCAGCGGATTTGGAGTCTCGGATCACTTCCTCTGGCAGGAGATACGCATATGGGTCGGCACGGCGCAGTCACGTTCAAGGGCAATCCGCTCACGTTGGTGGGCGACGAGGTGAAGGTGGGCTCGCCAGCTCCCGATTTCGACGTGGTCGCCTTCGAAGCCAGCGGCATGCAGCACATCCGCAAGTCCGACCTGCTCGGGAAGCCGGCGTTCATCAGCGTGGTGCCCTCGCTCGACACGCCGGTCTGCCAGGTGCAGACGAAGACCTTCAACAAGCGGCTGGCAGCCCTCGGCGACAAGGTGACGGCGCTGACCGTAAGCCTCGACCTGCCCTTTGCGATGAATCGGTTCTGCGGGGCTGAAGAGATTACGTCGATGCGAAGCGGCAGCGATTACATGGATCGAAGCTTCGGCACGCACTGGGGCGTGCTCATCGATGAACTGAAGATTCTCGCCAGGGCCGTATTCGTGCTCGACTCCAAAGGCGTCGTGCAATATGCACAGGTCGTCAAGGAAGTGGCCAGCGAGCCCGACTACGACGCCGCTCTCGCAGCCTTGCAGAAGCTGGTCGGGTAAAGGCGATCGGGCGACAAGATGTGATCGTGGCGGACGTGGCGACAAGAATTCACCTTGTCGGTCGTGGCGACAAGATTGCATCTTGTCAATTTCCGCAAGTTAAAAACTTGCGGCCACGGGGGAGTCCTTGCGGCGACGGTTAAAACTTGCGGCCACGGGGGAGTCCTTGCGGCGACGGTTAAAACTTGCGGCCACGGGGGAGCCCTTGCGACGACGGTTAAAAACTTGCGGCCACGCGGGACGTGTCCGGGCCTGGCGTTGCGGCGTCAAGCCGTGAGCATCGCTTCAATCGACTTGCGGGCCGCAGCGAGGGCGTCGGGCAGCTTGTCGACGAGCTTGCCGCCGGCCTGTGCGAGGTCGGGCCGTCCGCCTCCCTTTCCGCCGACGATGCTTGCGGCATCCTTGATCCAGTTGCCTGCCGACAGCCCGCGTTCTTCAAGTTCGCGGCTGATTCCGGCGACGAGCGTCACCTTGTCGGCGTCGCTCGAACCCAGAAGCACGGCGATCGGGCTCGCCTTGCGGCGGAGCTGATCGATGAACTGCCGCATCGCGGCAGCATCGCCGCCGCGGGCATCCGCCACGACGATCCGCGTACCTGCCACTTCGGTGGCTCCGGCCAGCAAGTCGTCCACGGAAACCGCACCGCCGCCGCCGACGGCCGGCTTGTTCTTCTTGAGTTCCTTGAGCTCTTTGGCAATGGCCGTCAGCCGATGGGGCAACTCGGCCACCGGAACCTTGAGCCCGCCGGCAGCCTCCGCGAGCACCGCCTCCATCTGCCGGCAACGCTCGACCGCACGGAGGCCCGTAACCGCGGTGATCCGCCGCGTGCCCGCCGACACGCTCTCCTCCGCGGTGATTCGCACCATGCCGATCTGGCCCGTGCTTGAAACGTGCGTGCCGCCACAGAGCTCGCGGCTCACGCCGTCCATCGTCACCATCCGCACGATGTCGGGGTATTTCTCGCCAAAGAGCATCATCGCACCGGCATGTCGGGCCTCCGCCAGGG
>JBIIMX010000153.1:0-7460 GCA_044337765.1 Pirellulales bacterium
AGACGAGGAGGATGTCCGACTTGTTGTGCGTGCCATGCCGCTCTGGGTGGCAAGTCGGAATCTCCGAGCGACGGAAGCTTTGCCGTCCACGGCGGTGCATCGCCGCAGCAGGTAAATGCCCGCATTCGGCAAGTTGGAAACTCGCCGCCACGGGGGAAATATGCAGGTCGGACCTGGCGCCCTGACGACTCCTATCGCCACATGTCGTCGTTGGCGAAGGGGTGGGCGGGGCCGGCGAGCCGGTTCGCGGGGAGTGCCTTCATCGCCTGCTCTGCCAGTCGAAGGTCTTCCCGCGATGTGATCTTGAGATTGATCGGCGAGCCGGGCACCACGGTCACCTGCTGGCCGATTGCCTCGACCAACTGGGCCTCGTCGGTAGGCTGAGAGCCTTGGGCCGCGGCGTGTGCAAAGGCCCGCGTGAGCACGTCGCGGGAAAACACCTGCGGTGTCTGGGCCTCCCAGAGGCCTGTGCGATCGACGGTTTCGGTGATCAGTTTGTCGGCATTCACACGCTTGAGCGTGCCGACGACGGGAATCGCAAGGATTGCGGCGCCGGTCCTCGCGCCGGCCTCGAAAACGCGATCGATCCATGCCGTCGCGATGCAGGGTCGAGCCGCGTCATGGATGGCGACCATATCAATATCGGCCGAGAACTTCTCGAGGCCACGGCGGACCGATTCAGCCCGGTGGCTGCCCCCTTCGGCGAGCGTGATTCCCATGAAGGCCAGGCTTGCACCAAATTTCTCCACGAAGGCCTCGCGGTCCTCCGGCGAGACCACAACCACCACCTGCTTCACATCTGGCCGGTCGGTGAACTTCTCCGCGGAATGCAGCCAGACCGGCCGACCAGCGAGCGGCGCAAACGGCTTCTTATAGTTGGCGTCCTGAAAACGGCTGCTCTGGCCGGCCGCGGCGAGGATTACTCCGAAGCTGGGCATGACTAATGCGCCTGCGAGGCGATGGCACGGTCCATGAGCAGCCTCAGGGCGGTCTTCACGGCCGGTTTGTCGTGGATCCAGGCAGCGAAGGATTCGCCGTGGCGTGCATAGAGATCGACGAGCCAGTGCGGCGCCTCGGAGAGCATCCAGCTGCGGAAGAGCAGCCATCGCGGGTTCGTGGGGCCATATACCTCGCGGGCGACCCAACACATCATCCCGCCGCCACCCATACCGCCCATGCCGCCACCGCCCATGCCGCCCATACCACCACCGCCCATACCGCCCATGCCACCGCCACCCATGCCACCGCCGCCCATGCCGCCACCACCCATGCCGCCACCACCCATACCGCCGCCCATGCCGCCACCGCCCATGCCGCCACCACCACCCATACCGCCGCCACCCATGCCGCCACCACCACCGCCTTGGGCACCGCCGCCGGAGAAGTTGAACTGCGTCACCTGACCGACGCCCGAGAAGAGTGGCGCTGAGGTGATGCGGACATACCGACGATCCGCTGAGACGACGGCCTGGGCAAACATATTCGTGCCCTCGGGCAATGTCGTGATAATCGGCTGATAGCCCACGGCACCGCTCCGGAAGAACGGCATGCCCGGAGTGCCCGTTGCCCGCGGCGTGCCACGGCTCTGCGCGAGCGATGTGGCCGCGGAGGGGTCGACCATGCCGGCGAGTTGCTGGGCAAGTATGGCGCGGCCAAGTTGCTGCTGGGCCACAACGTCCTGCGCCACCTGGGCGTCGACCAACGCTTCCCGGCGGCGGCCCGCTGGCACCTCGATGTTCACCATGGCGTCATCGGAACGGACGGCCAGTTGCCGCTTCAATCGCTGTTCGAAGTCCGTGCCGCGATAGAGGATCACCGTGGCGGTTACCGTGTCGGCTGCGACCTTTCCCCAAGCCCGTCGCACCAAGACGCGGTAGGTGCCCGGAAACGCCTCGGCTGCCACATACCGCTCCCTGTGCGTGGCGTTCGCGGGATCGGTGGTCGCATCCGTATCGGCCAGCAGAGTGCCGCCCGAAGTCGACCGCGGCGAGGAGAGGGAGCAGACCGTGCCGGGCGGTTCCTCCACGATCATGTCGATGTCGGCGTCACCGTTCCAAGACAGCTCCAGTTCGATATCGCGAACGAGCGCCCGATCGACTCGGGCCCGGAAGTCGGCGGCCTCGTTCGCGTGGCCTGCTTTTTCGAGCGCATCGATGGTGGTTTTCGACAGCCGCGCGGCCCGCGTGAAGATCTCCCGCTGATCGGCAGGCCACTCGTGGGCCAGCACGCCCGGGCACGCCCAGCGGAGCGTCGCGAGGTCTTCGGAACGGGCGGCGAGCGTCATGGCGAGGGCGTAGGCCTCTCGGTTTGCCGGGTCGAGGTTCGTCACCTGCCGGCAGAGACGGATCGCGCGGCCGGGGGACCCGAATCGCGCGAGGTAATTGGCCAGAGCGAGCAGGTCGCCGGGTGAGGAGGCAAATTCTGCCGTTGAAAGCAGGGCCCGTTCGACCTCCGCACGCGGCTGGCCGGCAGCTTCCATCGCCACGGCCAGAGCCTCATACATCCAGGGTTCCGCGCGGCCGCAGGCTATGGCTGCCGAAAGCAGATCGGCAGCCCGATCAAAACGACCCTGCCGGCCGAGCTCGGCGGCAGTGACGCGGAGTCGTGCCATCCGGACGGCCAAGTCCGGCGTGTCTGTGACTGGAACGCCGTCCGCCGCCGGGGCGTCGGGACGAGCTGGCTTCGCCATCAGGTAGGCGGTGACGGCAGCCCGTATGTCGTCGGCATCCAGAACACCCGACGGCAGACCGACATCATCAAGTTCGGGCCCTGCTTCGGCAGGGGGCGGCGCGGGTTGCGATCGGGGATTCCGCGGCAGTGTCGTCGGATCCGGCTTCTCGCGGCGGGCCACCCGGGCTCGGGCATCCGAAATCTGGAACATGCCGCCGCCCATGCCGTTGCCACCCATGCCCCCTGCCTGAATGCCGCCACCCTGGCCGCTGTTGACGCCGCCAGCCCCGCCCATGCCGCCACCGGTCTGGAACGGATTGACGCCACCGCCTGCGTTCAAGGGCATGACGAGGTCGCCGACCGGGTAGACCTTGATCACGAGGTTTTCCGCAGCCTTGTCCTTGGTCGTGATCATCATCACCTCGTCCTTGATGAGGTAGGTGAGGTCAATGTCGCCCAGCATGAGACGCAGCGCCGAGCGGAGCGAGATGCCCGAGACGTTTTGCGTGACGACGGTCGTGTCGAGATCGAGACCCGCATCCTCGAAGGCTTTCCTGTCGGCGAGGATTGGGATGTCGTATTTGTCCTTGAGTTGGTTGATGACGTCGCGCAGCGGCGTTTCCTGGAAATTCAGATCGTCGACCGTCTGGTCGAGGGCATCGTAGAGCTTCTTTTCCGCGCTGCCGGGATTGGCGAGGTCGACCGACTTGTACTTCTCACGAAGCTTCGTGATCTCCCGCCAGCGGTCGGCGCTCGGGTAGTAGATGGGCGGTTCGTCGACGAACGGAATTGCGGCCAGGTCGACGAGATGGAGGGCGTCCATGAAGTTTCGCTGCATATCGCGGCGGTATCGCACGTTTTGCGTGTCGTAGTGGAGGATGCGCGCCACGGCGGGGGCCGTGCGGGCCACCTCTCGGGCGGTCATCGGCATCGGATAATTGCCGTAGATATTCGAGGCCTGCACGCCCATCTCCTGCGCCACCACCCGCTCGGCCTCGATGAACTCGTCCCGCTGCCGTTCGTGGCCGTACTGCTGCGGCGGTCGCTGATAGCGTTCTTCGATGCCTTTGGTAAGCAGGGCGTCGTAGCGATCGACAAGTTGCTTGAACCGCTCTTCCTTTGCCCGCAGCTCGCCGTCGAGCCGTTGCCGCTCCCGTCCGATGGCGGCCCTGCGTTCGTTCGCGAGGTCGCACTCCACCTTCTCCCGTGAACGCACGACCGATTCGCGAATGCTCATCTCGATCTGTCGGGAGAGACGGTCACGCATGGCGGCATCCAGATCGTCGGAGCCGTTCACGGTCTGTTGCAGTTCCTTGAGATCGGACCGGGCCTGGTCCGGGTCGGTCATCATCAGGTGCCGGGCGTTCCGCAGGCGAACGGCGGTCTCTTGTTCCAGTTGCTGGGCCCGCACCTTCCGCATCGCATTGACGTCGCCCAGCTCGTCGGAGCCGGCATCAGGCATGGCGGGGGCGAGACTGTCGGGCGGGAGTGCTTCGGCAGGGGGGCCAGGAATCCGCTGTGCGACCGAGCGGATAACCGCGGCGGCTGCGTTGTCGGGGTCGCGGCGGAGGGAGGCTTGCGCCAGTCGCTGGGCCGCCTCGTGGGCCCCTGCAGCCTCGGCCTGTCGCGAAAGCGCGGCAAGCGTGGCGGCTTCACCACGGATGGCACGGCGGGCCAGATCGAGGCCCTCTCGGCCGAGCAGAGGAAGAAAGGCGCCGGCGGTATCGCGGGCATTCCGAACCAGTTCCTCGAGATAGGCATGCTCCTCTTGCGATGTCGCGGGGGGCACTTCGAGCGAAAGAGGCGGGGCCGTGATGGCGGCGGCGCCGGTGTCGAGCAGCATCTCGATTGAGGCTGAATCGAGCGGTCCCTCGACGAGCACGACCGAATCGCGATCGCCACGAAGCGGCGGCATCCGCGCTGGCAGCATCCGCAGCCCAGCGTCTTGCGAGTCGCTGGAGAGTGCGACATCCTCCGGCCATGCCGTGGCCGCCACGGCCAGATCGGCCATCCGGCCACCGAGATCCTTGGCGGAGACCGTATCGTCGGGCACCAGCAGCATGCCGCCGGTGGCGCTGGCCAGCGCCGCCAGGCACGGCCAATTCACCTGGGGACCGATGCCGATCGCGGAGAACGTCATATGCTTCTGTCGCAGTGTCTCCAGAATTCGCTGAAAGTCGCCAGGGTCGACCCCCCCGATGCCCGGTCCGTCTCCGATGTAGACGATCGCGCGGCCGTTCGCTTGGCCGTTGGTCGGCGCATCGCCGAAGAGTTCCGCTGCGCGATCGAGCACCTCGATGAGATCGGTGGAGCCAAGCGGCGTTCTTGCTTCCAACGCGTCGAGTGAGAGCTGGAGCCTCGCGTCGTTGGCGGGGGCGAAACCATCGCCGAGCGGCACGCACGTCACGTCAGCAGCGGCAGCGAGGTAGCGGTCGGCGGGGCGTGCATTTTCCAGCATGCCAGCGAGGGCCTCCCGACCGCTGGCGCGGAAGTCGCCCATCTGACTGGCTGAGGTGTCGACGAGCACGAGCACTCGAGCCGGCTGCGATTGCGTTGCCGGCGGGGCCCATCGCATGCCGATGGCGGTAACCGGGGCCGAGGCTTCGTCACGGCGAAAAGTCTCGACGAACGAAATGCTCACCGCGGATAACGCTGCGGCAGCCGGGCGTTCGCCGTTGGCGGCGAAGGCGGCAGCAGGCATCACGCCGAATGCCACGATGCCCAGGAGAAGGGCGGTTTGGATGAGCTGGCTCAACCGGGGCAGCGAGAGGCCGGGCGTCAGGCCCAGGCCTGCGCCAGCGTGGCGTCTATGGAACGGACTCGCTGCCATGGGATCCTCCGAACGGTTGCTGTGAGGCTTTGTATCGGCCTGCGGGGGAATGCAGGCCTCATCTTGAGAGCATATTTGGAAGGCCTCTCGCCGCCAACGTCGTTCTGCCCGGAATTTCCGCGACTTTTGCGTTTTTCAGTGTCTTTGGACCTGTGGCTGGGCCGCCTCCGGCGATTTCGGGTTGGAGCGGGGCAAAGGTCCCGATACTGTCCGCTGAGCACAACGGGAGGCAGAAGCATGTGGTGGTCGTCTACGCTCGTATCGCGGTTGGATCGTTCTGATTTCCGACAGCCCGCCGGGGGCTTTTGGCTGGAGTATTGGCGGGCGCTGGCCGTGTTCCTGTTCCTGCTGCCGGCTGCCCCGGCGTCGGCGCAGCCAGCAGGCATGCCCGAGCGGCAGGGCCTCGATGACGGTTCCGGCCGAAGTTTCACGCCTGAGGAGCGAACAAATATCGCCGTCTACGAGGCGGTGAACCGGAGCGTTGCCAACATCAATACGAAAGCCACGGTTCCCAGCGGTCTGTTTCTGCTCGAGGTGCCCTCCGAGGGGGCGGGATCGGGAATCGTTTTGGACAAACAGGGGCATGTACTGACCAACTACCACGTGGTCGAGGCCGCGCGGGAGATTCAGGTGCTGCTGTTCGACGGCTCGTCGCATAGTGGAAAGCTCGTGGGCTTTGATCTGGCCACCGACGTGGCGGTGCTCAAGGTCGAAGCACCGGCAAGCCTTCTTGTGCCGGCTGTCTTCGGCAGTTCCAGCAATCTGCATGTCGGCCAGCGCGTATTCGCCATTGGAAATCCATTTGGACTCGAACGCACTCTCACAACGGGCATCATTTCCAGTCTGAATCGATCGCTGCCAACGCGTAGCGGCCGCACCATCAAATCGATTATTCAGACCGATGCGGCCATCAATCCAGGGAACTCCGGCGGCCCCCTCCTCGACAGTGGCAGCCGGCTCATCGGCATGAACACGGCCATTGCCAGTCGCACGGGGCAGAGTTCGGGCGTGGGCTTCGCCATTCCCGTGGGCACCCTGGCGCGGATCGTTCCGCAGCTGATTCAGAGGGGAAAAGTGATCCGCCCCGACGCCGGGATTGCCCGGGTCTACCAGACAGACAAGGGATTACTCGTGGCATCGCTCGCTCCCGAAGGGCCGGCCGAGCGGGCCGGTATTCGAGGGTTCAAAGTTGTTCGCGAACGCCGGCGGCAGGGGCCCTTCGTGGCGGACTTTGAACGGGTCGATCGTTCAGGGGCGGATCTGATCATCGCAGTGGCTGGCGAGGCTGTGCGGAATGCGGATGATTTCCTGTCCGCCATCGAGTCGCGAAACCCCGGCGAACAGGTGCTGATTGCCGTCGAACGCGAGGGGCATCGGCTCGAAGTGCCAGTCGTTCTCGATGCAGAAAAATAGGGTGTCCGCACGGTTCTCCCGGTTTGGCTGACCTCGTGGGCGGTGGCCTAGACAGTGCAGAAGAGCTCTGCCGAAGGACGAAAAACAGCCAGTGAAAAAAATTTTTCGCAGAAGCCGGTGGGGCAATTGACCTGCCTGGCGATCCTGCTAAACTTCCCTCACCTAGGACGGCAGTCGCAAGGTTGTCGCCCTCAGGTTGTTCATTGGCAATTCGGCAGTTGATCTCTTTCGGTTTCGGCCGGCACGCGATCGTGACCGGCACCGATTCGGATCATCCTCACGCAGACCTCCTTGGAGGCCTGTGTTTGTGATGTTCGTTTCGGAGGAAAATAAAGTTAGATCAGATCTCTTTCAGAGATTCTTGCGGCAAGAAATCGCCTCTTCGGAGGAATGTTCTTTCGCAGGGTGGCAAATCAAAAGCTCTTGCGAAAGCGAGAGCCGACAAGCCAATCAATTGAAGGGTTTGATTCTGGCTCAGAATGAACGTTGGCGGCGTGGATTAGGCATGCAAGTCGAGCGAGAACCGTAGCAATACGGGGACAGCGGC
>JBIIMX010000154.1:0-7439 GCA_044337765.1 Pirellulales bacterium
GTGTGCAGCAGACGATCCTCGACGCCATCCGCGGCAGCTTCGGCGTGCTCGAAGATCCTGCGCCATCGGTGGTCACCAACGATTTCAAGGAACGCGGCGTCGAGTACTGGGTCCGCCTGTTCACCAGCGAATTTGGCAAACGCGACCGCGTGGACGGCATGGCCCGCGACCGGATCTGGTACGCCTTTGCCCGAGCGGGCATCGAGATTCCGGTGGCGACGCAGCAGATCCGGATCACGCAGCTGCCTGCGGCCGCGATCGAATCGGAGGAGGCGTCTATCCATCGCCGTGCCGGAAGCCTGCGGCGGATCGGCATGCTCCAGGTGCTCACACAGGCGCAGATCGAACGGTTGGCGGCGGAGAGCGTCGAACGGGTCTATGCAGCCGGCGAGCCGGTGATTCGCCAGGGAGACCCCGGCGCCAGCCTCTTCGTGATCATGAGCGGCCGTGTCGAGGTGACGGCCCAGCCGGAAGGTGTTCCATCGGTTCGGCTGGCCGTTCTGGAGGCGGGCGACTATTTTGGCGAAATGTCGCTGATGACGGGCGCGCCGCGTTCGGCTACTGTCGCTGCAGCGGTCGAAACCGCGCTTTTGGAGGTGTCGAAGGAGGCGTTTCGACACATCCTCGCCGCCCAGCCCGACCTCGTTGAACGGCTCGCCGCGGCCTTGCAGGTGCGGCAGAGCGAGCGGGCCCAGGCCATCGCTGCGGTCGAACAGACAAGTTCGGAGTCTCAGGATATCTTCCGAAGCATCCGTGAATTCTTTGCCATCTGACCACTGGCTCGGTCGCGTTGCAGACTTCCGCGGCCACTCGAGCAGGTAAGAGAGACCATCAGCCATGCGTGTCGAACTGCTGCACTCGAGCCTGCCGCCGTCGGCACTGCAGTTTCTTGTCTCGTTTCTCGTCAATGACGAGGTGGCGATCGATGCCGGTGCGCTCGGGCTTCTGGCCGACCTCGGGCGGCAGCAGCGGGTGAAACATATCTTCATCACCCATGAGCATCTGGACCATATCGCGACGCTGCCGATTTTCCTGGAAAACGTCTACACGCGGGGGCCGGATTGCGTCGAGCTGCTGGCGACGCGGGAGGTTCTCGACTTTCTCCATCGCGACATGTTCAACGGGCGTGTCTGGCCCGATTTCATCGATTTGTCACGGCCCGAGGATGCCTTTGTGCGGACGACGGCGATCGAACCGTTGCGGTCGGTCACCCGGGCCGGGCTCACCATCACGCCCGTGCCGGTGTCGCATGGAGTGGATACCACCGGGTTGGTGGTCGACGACGGCCGGACCGCGGTGGCATTTCCGTCCGACACCGGGCCAACGGACGACTTCTGGAGGCATGTCGCCTCGCTCGACCGGCTCGCAGCCGTCTTTCTCGAAGCGAGTTTTCCCCGGTCGCTTGCCGATCTGGCCACTCTTACAGGGCACCTCAGCACCGCAACCTTTTCTGATGAGATCAGGAAGTTGCAGCGGGAGGTCCGCTGGATCGTGGTGCATCGCAAGGCCCGCTATGCGGACGAGATCGCGAGAGAACTCGAGAGCCTCGGGCTGGCCAACGTTGAGTTGGTCCAGCCCGGCCACGTCTACGACCTGTAGGGTCGGTCAGACCGCATCAAGGATAGCTGTAGCGACGGCCTTGCAGATCAGCAAAGGCAGGCGACGGGGTCGGCGAAAGCTCGAGGAGCGTTGGGCTGTCCTGCCCACGCGACGAGACTTTTGCCGCCCCTTCGCCGGTGTTCCACCAACGTCGAAACCGCTCTAGACCGTCGTTTTCTGTCGCGAGACCTTGCGCCGCTCGTGCTCGGAGAGCAGGATCTTGCGGAGGCGGATGACTGCGGGCGTCACCTCCACCAATTCGTCGTCTTCGATGTATTCGAGCGACTCCTCGAGCGACATCCGTCGCGGCGGCTTGAGGAGAATGTTGCGGTCGCTGCCGCTGGCCCGCATGTTCGTGAGCTTCTTTTCCTTCGTGGGGTTGACGATCATGTCCTCGCTGCGGGCATTCTCGCCACAGACCATTCCCTCGTAGACCTCGTCACCAGGCTCGATGAAGAGGTCGGCCCGTTCCTGGAGGCCATCGAGGCCGAATGCCACGGCCTTGCCGGGCAGCATCGACACGAGCACGCCGTTGGCACGCCCCGACACATCCCCCTCGAGCTCCCGCCAGGCCTCGAATCGATGGTGCATGATGGCGGTTCCCTGTGTGGCGTTGAGCACGCGGGTGCGCAGGCCGATCAGGCCCCGGGCCGGGATCGAGAACACGGCATGGGCAAACTCGCCCCGCGAGCCCATGTGCACGAGCTGGCCGCGGCGTGATCCGGTCAGTTCCATCACCGGTCCCAGCTTGTCGTGCGGTACCTCGACGACGAGCGTTTCGAACGGTTCGAGCGTCTTGTCGCCCTCTTTGCGAAGGATGACGCGGGGCTTGCCAACCGAAAGCTCGTAGCCCTCGCGCCGCATCGTCTCGATCAGCACCGAAAGATGGAGCAGGCCGCGGCCCGAGACGGAGAACTGTTCCGAATTCTCGATCGAGTCGACCCGCAGGGCGACATTCCGTTCGAGCTCCTTCATGAGCCGATCGCGAAGGTGCCTCGTGGTGAGGAACTTGCCCGATTTGCCCGCCAGTGGCGAGGTGTTGACGCCAAACACCATGCTCAGGGTTGGCTCGTCGACCGAGAGTCGCTGGAGCGGCCGGGGATCGGCGGGATCGCAGATCGTGTCACCGATCTCGACGTCCTCGATGCCGCTGACGGCGGCGATGTCGCCGGCAGTGGCCTCCTCGACGTCCACGCGGCCCAGTTTGTCGAAGACCTGAAGCCCCACCACCTTCGCGTTCACGAGGCCGGAGGAGGCGGTGGACCGTACCACGGCTGCTCCCTTGGTCAGCTTGCCAGACTCGAGCCTGCCGATGGCGATTCGGCCGACGTAGTCGGACCACCCAAGCGTGGTCACCAGCATCTGAAGAGGGGCATCGCGATCGACGGTCGGGCCCGGAATCTTCTCGAGAACGAGGTCGAGCAGCGGCTGCATCGTACCCTCTCTCACGGCTGGATCGTGCGAGGCGAAGCCGTGTCGGCTCGAGGCGTAGACGAACGGGAAGTCGGCGAGATCGTCGTCGGCCCCCAGTTCAAGGAACAGCCCCAGGATTTCGTCGAGCACTTCCAAGGGCCGGGCGTCGGGCCGATCGATCTTATTCACCACGACCACAGGACGGAGCCGGCTTTCCAGCGCCTTGGCAAGAACGAACCGCGTCTGCGGCATGGGACCTTCGGCTGCATCGACGAGCACCAGCGCCCCGTCGGCCATGCGGAGCACCCGCTCCACCTCGCCGCCGAAGTCGGCGTGCCCGGGAGTGTCGATCAGGTTGATCTTCGTTCCCTTCCATTCGACGGCGATGTTCTTGGCAAGGATCGTGATGCCGCGTTCCTTCTCGAGGTCGTTGGAGTCGAGGATCCGTTCGCCGGAGAGTTGGCTGGCCCGAAACTGGCCGCTCTGTCGAAGCAGGCAGTCGACGAGGGTCGTCTTGCCGTGGTCGACGTGGGCGATGATGGCAAGGTTGCGGATGTCGTTGCGGCGGGAACCCGCAGAGGCGTCGGACGAATGCACGTTGGGCGCGGTTGGCATGGGCTGGGGAACCGGCTGGAATGAGCCGGCAGAGGGGCGGGAGGATACGAAACCTGAAGCACGAACCTGATTATTCAGGAACGGCGGACGATTGCATAGAGCCGGTCGATGACCGCCCTGCAGTTTTCTCCCTGTTTCTGCACGATTGCCGCGGCCCGCACCGCTGGCGCCGAGCTTTTCGCAAGGTCTGCAAGAACGCGTTCCGCCGCGGTCGGGGCCTGTGGACCGATGAACACGGCGACGAGTTCATCGCCACCGAGACGGGCGAGAATGGCGGCATCGGCGGCTGAGGTCCGCAGGCGGTCTGCTGCGCGGCGGAGGCAGGCATCGCCGGCGGCAAAGCCGTCTTGGGCATTGACCTCTTTCAGGCCAACGACATCGCACATGACGAGTGCAAGGAGATCTGCAGCGCCATCTCGGCTTGTAAAGAAAGACTCGAGCGAGCCCCGCGTTTCCAGGCCTGTCACATGGTCAGATGCAGACACGACCGTCGCCTCCCTGCAACGCCTGAGCCGCCGAACATGGTCGGTTCGCGTCAACGGCCAGGAGCCCGACGGGGCCAGGGGTGGCCCGTCGGGCATCAAGATGGAGACGAAGGGGATCGAACCCTCAACCCCCGCCTTGCAAAGGCGGTGCTCTCCCAATTGAGCTACGTCCCCGATGGCCTCGCCGCGGCCGGGACCGCGGACGAACCTTGCCGCGGCCGGGACCGCGGACTCTCTTGCACTGCTATCCGGAATGCGCGCGCCAAGATTCGAACTTGGGACCTCTACCTTATCAGGGTAGCGCTCTAACCAACTGAGCTACGCGCGCTCACCGCGGGCAGACCCCACCTCCGGCACGGGGACTGCGCACTTCCCGAGTGTAGATGCCCCCGGGGTGTTTTCAAAGGGGGCAAGACTGCTGCGGCGGGGGCTGCCTTGGCTGAAAAATGGGGCAGGCGCAACGCGTGGTTCCCGCTAGGTTGTGGAAACACTCCAACCAGAGAGGAACCTGATCATGTCGAGGATGCGAGCCGCTGCCGCCAAGGCTTTCTTTTCCCGAGGTTTTCTGAAAGGCGTGGCGTCGGGATGCCTGGGGCTTGCGAGCCTTCCGGCCGCCGTCGAGGCGGCTGGCCCCACGGTGGAATATGCCCTCGGCTTGCGTCCCAGCCAGAAGGACGTCGACTACGACCGTCCCGAGGGAGACGCCGCCAAGAACGCCACGATCAAGACCGAAAAGACCGGGGGGGTGTCTGCGTTTGTCGTCCGCGGGCCGACCGGAGAAATCCTGCGGGTCTTTGCCGACACGAATGCCGACCGCGTCGTCGATCGCTGGAGCTACTACAAGGACGGCCTCGAAGTGTTTCGCGACATCGATTCCAACCACAACACAAAGGTCGACCAGTCACGCTGGCTGCATTCCGCCGGCAGCCGCTGGGGCGTGGATGAAGACGAAAACGGTGCTATCGACTCCTGGAAAGCGATCTCGCCCGAGGAGGTCTGCCGGGAGATGGTGGAGGCCATCAAGTCACGAGATGCCGCGGCATTCCAGAGGCTGTTGCCCACCAAAGCGGAGCTCGAGGCAGCTGGCTTCGAGGGCCAGCTTTTGACCGAATTGCTCGGCCGTGTGGCTGCGGCGCCGGCTGAATTTTCCCGCATCGCCGCCGCGCAGAAGCAGTTCGGCCCCGAGTCGAAATGGAGCACGATGATGACCCCGCAGCCCGCCGGCACGTTACCGGCCGGCGGTGACGGCGTGTCCCGCGACGTGCTCGCCTACGACAACGTCATGGCGATCGTGGAAAGCGGGCCGCGGAATGACCAGCTCTTCGTCGGGTCGCTTGTTCGGTGTGGCGACGCCTGGCGACCGGTGGCGGCGCCACAGTTGTCTGGCGAACAGGGCGAAGTGACCGAAGCGGTGGGCTTCTTCACGCCCCGCGCCGGTTCCGGCCAGCAGTCAGAGGCCGGTCCGCAGTCGAGCGAGCGGCTCAAGCCGCTGCTGGCCAGACTCCGTGAGCTGGACTCGAAGTTGAACGCCGCAGATGCCGACGGCCGTAAAAAACTTGCCGAGGAGCAGGTGGCGATTCTTGGGCAGGTCGTGGAATCCGCAGACGCAAGCGAGCGGTCTTTCTGGGTGCGGCAATACGCCGAAACGCTGGCGGCCGGCGTGCAGGACGGCTCGCTGTCTGATGGCACGGCCAAGCTCGAGCAGTTGGTCACGACCGTGGCTGCGGACGACGCGCTGGCCGGGTTTGTGATGTTTCGTTTGGCGCAGGCCAGGTATGCGGCCAATATGCAGCAGCCGGGCGTCGATGTCGACAAAGTCCAGGCGACCTGGCTCGAGGAATTGCAGTCTTTCGTAACCAAACACCCCTCCTCGCCCGATGCGGCCGAGGCAATGCTGCAGATGGGCATCGCCGACGAGTTCTCCGGCAAGGAGCGGGAGGCGCTCGAGCGGTATGCCGGGATCGTGAAGGCATTCCCCGAATCCGTTCCCGCCCGGAAGGCTCGCGGAGCGGCGCGGCGGCTGGAGAGCGTGGGCAAGCCGCTGTCGCTCTCGGGGGTGGCGGTCGACGGCAGGCAGGTGTCGCTCGAATCGCTGCGTGGAACTCCGGTACTCGTGCACTACTGGGCCACCTGGTGTGAGCCGTGCAAGGTCGATATCGCGCAGATCCGGGAGCTGGCGGCGAAGTATGGCCCGAAGAAGTTTGCCGTGGTCGGGATCGCACTCGATTCCGACAAGGCGCAATTGGAGAAGTTTCTCAAGGCGAAGCCGATCGCCTGGCCGCAGATTCATGAGGCGGGCGGCCTCGATGGCAGGCTGGCAGAGGAACTGGGCATTTTGACGCTGCCGACGATGATTCTGCTCGATGCCGAAGGGAAGGTCGTTGATCGCAGCGTGGTGATTACCGAACTGGAAAAGAAGGTCGACGCGTTGCTGGAGGGCAAGTGATCGCCTGCCTGTCGCGACACAGAAAGTCGCGACACAAAAAATTGGCTTTGCCGGCCTGGCAGTCTGTTCGCTAGTGTCCTGCCATGATGCTGTTCGCGATTTCCTTGAGTCCGCTTCTGTGCACGCTGGGCCTGATTCAGCTGCTCGGGATCGTGGCCGCGGCCGCTGCCAGGCTGGCGGAAGGCACCCGTTACGAACGGGGCGGTCAGTGGCTCTGTCTCCTGTCGCTCGTCGTCGTCGGGGGCTTGTGTGGGTGGAGCCTGCAGTTCGGGCCTGGCTCGAGTGCCGCCTGCGCCGTGACGCTCACGCTCATGACGCTCATCGCCATCGTCGATTTTCAGTAGCGACGTAGCCGTCCGGCGGGTGTTCGATCCCCGAACGGCCCGCGCTCGTGGCGAGGGCTCTCGCGATTGCTGCCTGCCTTGCCAGGCTTGCGCCGTTTCTCCGGTGTGCTTGTTGTTTTCGGCAGTGGCGGAAAAAAACTCCCCTTCGGCATGATCGTGCGCCGAATAGATTCCGGGAGAAGAGTCGGGCATGCCTGCCCGGCCCTGTCCGCGATGGACTGCAGCAGCTTCGTGCGGCCGCAGCCGAATCGATCCAAGGAGTCATGCATGTCCATTCTGAGATCCGCATTCGTGATGGCCGTGGTCGGCGCAGTGTTCGTTCTGCCGGCAGCGCGGGCCGATGATCTGGCGGGGGCCGTGGCCGGAAAACTGCGGGAATCCGGGGCTTTGGCTGGGTTTCGCGTCAACGTTAAGGCAAAATCCGGCACCGTCTGGCTGGAAGGACGAGTCGCCGATCAAAAGCAACTGGCTGCTGCCGTCAGCCTTGCTGAAAACACCCCTGGCGTGGAACGGGTGGTGAATCGCCTCGCCATCGGC
>JBIIMX010000156.1:0-7199 GCA_044337765.1 Pirellulales bacterium
GTCGAGTGTGGCGAGGAGCCCAAACGTGCTCAGCCGATCGTGGCCATGCCGCTGGATGCCCTCCGTCTTCGCGCCCCGCAGCACCTCGCAGACGTGCCGCACGCCGAACCGTTCGCCGACTCGAGCCACGCAGGACAGGATCTTCTGGGCCGTAACCGTCGAATCGGGAAGGCTCTCTGTTTCATCGAGGCAGACATCGCAGGCGCCGCAGGGCTCGGTGCCGTAGGCCTGGCCAAAATATTCGGAGAGCGCGGCGTGGCGGCAGCGGGCGGCCTGTGCATAGCGGCGCATGGCATGCAGGTGGCCGACCTGCCCCGCGATCAGCTTTTCCGCCTCGGCCGATTCCAGCTCCGACTCCTCGGCGCTCTTTCGCACGAGTGATTCCCAACTGAAGACGTCGGCCGAGGAATAGAGCAGCACGCATTCCGCAGCCAGGCCGTCACGGCCGGCCCGGCCCGTCTCCTGCTGGTAGGCCTCGAGGCTCTTGGGGAGCGAGGTATGCAGCACGAGGCGGACGTCGGAGCGGTCGATGCCCATGCCGAAGGCGACCGTGGCGACGACCACGTCGATCGTCTCCCGCGAGAAGGCCTCCTGCGTCTTGTGCCGTTCCTGGGCTTCGAGGCCCGCATGATAGGGCCGTGCAAGAATGCCCTCGGCTGCCAGCCGGGCCGCCAGCCGTTCCGTCTCCTTCCGCGAGATGCAGTAGACGATCGAGGCCTCGCCGGCATGCCGGCCGAGCACCTGCAGCGTCTGGGCCATGCGATCGGTCCGTGGCACGACGCGGTAGACGAGATTGGGGCGGTCGAAGATGCCGACGAGCACCTCGGGCTCGCGGAGCTGGAGCTGGTTGACGATGTCGTCGCGGACGCGGGGCGTGGCGGTGGCGGTGAAGGCGTGGATGCTCGCCGCTGGAAACCGCTCGCGGAGCAGGGCGAGCTGCCGGTACTCGGGCCGGAAGTCGTGGCCCCACTGGCTGATGCAATGGGCCTCGTCGATCGCGAACCGCTTCACGCCCACCTGCGCGAGCAGGTCGAGCAGGCCGGAGTTCACGAGCCGCTCGGGTGCCGTGAAGAGGAGCCGGAGTTCGCGGGCCGCCAGCCGGTCGCGAATGTGTCGCCGTTCGTCGGCCGAAAGTCCCGAGTGGATGGCGGCGGCTGGATAGCCGATCGCCTCGAGAGCATCGACCTGATCCTTCATGAGGGCCACCAACGGCGAGACGACGACGTCGGTCGTCTCGCTCACCAGCGGCGGCAACTGGTAGCAGAGGCTTTTTCCCCCGCCCGTCGGCATCACGACGAGCGAGTCGCGGCCGGCGAGCGCCGCCCGAATGGCGTCGGCCTGCAGCGGCCGCAATGTCTCGAAGCCCCACCAGCGGGAGAGGATCTCGCGGATGCGGACGTCGTCGATCGGCTCTGCGGCAGTGTCGGCCGGCCCTGGCACGGGTGCACCTGATTGTCGTGGCTGCGGAGGACCCACAAGATAGCAGATAGCCTCCGGTCGAACCTCTCATGCGGCTCACACTCGAGCGTCAGGCACGGTCGCCTCCATCGGAGCAGAAAAGAGCTGCGTCCCCTTTTTCGATACAATGCCGCCATGCTCTGGGTTGCCTGGAAAATGCTGATCGGAAACCGTGCGAAGTACCTCGGCATCGTGTTCGGGGTGATGTTTGCCGCGCTCCTCATCGCGCAGCAGTCGTCGATCTTCTGCGGGCTGATGTCGCTGACCGTGAGCCAGATTCGTGATGTCGAGGGGGTCGACATCTGGGTGATGGACAAGAACGTCCAGTTCGTCGACGACGTCAAACCGCTTGCAGACACCGAACTCTTCCGCGTGAGGGGGGTGCCTGGCGTGGCCTGGGCGGTGCGGTTCTACAAGGGGATCGCTCGGGCCCGGCTCGAGGAGGGTACGTACGAACAGATGATCCTGCTCGGCCTCGACGACGCCACGCTGGTCGGCGCTCCGGACGGGGTTTTCATGGGCTCGATTGCCGACCTCCGCAAGCCTGACGCCGTGATCATGGACGAGGCAGGCTACCGGCGGATCTGGCCGCAACAGCCCTACCGTTTGGGCCGCGTGTTCGAGATGAACGACCGGCGGGCCGTGCTCGTCGGGCTCACGAAGGCCAGCCGCACGTTTCAGAGCTTTCCGATCATCTACACCCGCTACAGTCAGGCGGTGCTCTTCGCGCCGCGGGAAAGGAAGGTGCTGTCGTTCGTGCTTGCGGATGCCGAGTCGGGTGTGCCGGCCGAAGAGGTCTGCCGGCGGATCGAGGCGCAGACCGGCCTGCAGGCGGTCACCCGGCAGCAGTTCATCGGGAAGACGATCCGCTACTACCTCGCCAAGACCGGCATCCCGGTCAACTTCGCGATCACGGTGCTGCTCGGCTTCATCGTGGGGACGGCGATCGCGGGGCAGACGTTCTACCTTTTCACCGTGGAAAACATCCGGCAGTTCGGAGCGCTCAAGGCGATGGGCACGAGCAACTGGACGATCCTCGTCATGGTGCTCTCGCAGGCGGTGCAGGTGGGGATCGTCGGCTACGGCGTGGGCGTGGGGCTGGCGGCGATGTTCGGCTACGCGGTCGCACGCGGCCAGTCGCGGCTCTCTTTCTTCATGCCTTGGCAGGTGCTGGCCATCACCGGAGTGGCGGTGTTCCTCATCGTTCTGCTGGCGAGCCTGCTGTCGATCCGCAAGGTGCTCGTGGTCGATCCGGCGATCGTGTTTCGCGGATGAACCCGGGAGCTTGGCATTCATGGCTGTGACAGACATGCCCGTACCCCAGTCCCAGAATGCTCCGGCGAACGCCGACGTCGCCGTGCGGGTGCGGGGCGTGACGAAGGAGTTCGGAACCGGTGGCTCCCTGACCCGGGCCCTTCGGGGAGTCGATCTCGATGTGCCCTATGGCGAGTTGCTGATCCTCGCCGGCCCGAGCGGCTGCGGGAAGACGACGCTCGTCTCGATCGTGGCCGGCACGCTCGAACCTTCAGATGGCGAGGTGGCGGTGCTCGGCAACGACCTCGTGGCGATGACGAGTGGCCGCAGGGTGCGGTTTCGCCGCGAGAACGTCGGCTTCGTCTTTCAGTCCTTCAATCTGCTGCCGTCACTTACGGCCGCTGAGAATGCCGCTGTGCCGCTGCTGATCGCCGGCTGGAACCGGGCACGCGCGGTGGAGGCGGCAAGCGCGGTGCTCGACAAGCTCGGGCTCGGTGACCGGCTGGCAAACCTGCCGTGCGAGCTCTCCGGCGGCCAACAGCAGCGTGTGGCGATCGCTCGGGCGCTCGTGCACGAGCCGCGGCTGCTCGTCTGCGACGAGCCAACCAGCGCGCTCGACGCGGCGAACGGGCGCATCACGATGGAGCTGATTTCGAACATCGCGGTGCAGTCCGATCGGGCGGTGATCGTGGTGACACACGACTCGCGGGTCTACTCGTTTGCCGACCGGATCGCGAACATGGAAGACGGCCGCATCGAGAGCGTGTCGGCAGGACCACGGGCATGACGGTGGTTTGCGGGCAGCGTTTGCGTCGCTCGGATTCTTTGCCCACGGCTGCGTGTCTGCAGGATGCTTGGCGGCGGGATGTGAGCCGGCGGGATTTCCGGATGGACTGGAAATACAAACTCGCCGTAGCATACGGGCATGTCTTCCGTCGGCGACGATTCGTCTGCCACCCATGTGGCATCTCCCACTCCGCCCCGCCGGCGGACGGCGCGGCGGCGCACGGTCGCCGACATCCTCACGCAATACCTGCTGCCGCTCGTGGCCGTGGCGATGCTCGGCTTCGCCGGCTGGTACGTGGCGAAGACCCGGCCTGTAACCGACAACCCGCCGCCACCGATCCCGCCGGCCCGCAGTCCCTATGCCGCTACGCTGGCGGCAGCCGGCATCGTCGAGGCGCAGACCGAGAACATCGCCGTGGGTTCCGCCACGCCTGGCGTCGTGGTGCAGGTGCTCGTGCAGGTGGGGGACGAGATCAAGGCGGCGCAGCCGCTTTTCCGGCTCGACGACCGCCAGTTGCAGGGAGAACTGGCCGTCAAGCGTGCGATGGTGTCCCAATCGAAGAGCGAGCTGATCCGGCTCGAAGCGGAACCGCGGAAGGAGAAGATCCCCGTGATCGTCGCCCAGGTCAACGAGGCGAAGGCGGCGGTGGTCCGCGAGACCGACGCGCTCAAGCGGGCTGAGGAAACGTTTGCCCGCAAGGTAACCACGGAACAAGACCTGATCGCGAGGCGCGAGGCTCTGGCTGCCGCGCAGGCCAAGCTCGACAAGTCGCAGGCGGACCTCGATCTGCTCGAGGCGGGGTCGTGGCAGTACGACCGTGATGTCGCCCGCGAGGCCATCTCCAAGGCGGAGGCGGACGTCGCCAAGATCGAGATCGAACTCGACCGTCTCATCGTGAGGGCGCTCGTGGCCGGGCAGGCGCTGCAGGTGAACGTGCGGCCGGGTGAGTTCGTCGGCACGCCGGCGAACCAGCCGCTGGTGATCCTCGGCAACATCGAGAAACTGCACGTTCGGGTCGACATCGACGAGTTTGACATTCCGCGGTTTCGCGGCGAGATGCCGGCGACGGCCGTGCCCCGCGGCAACCTTCAGGTGCGTTATCCGTTGCGGTTCGTGCGAGTGGAGCCGTTTGTCGTCCCGAAGAAGTCGCTCACCGGGGACAACACCGAGCGGGTCGACACGCGGGTGCTGCAGGTGATCTACGAATTCGACCCGGCCGGCCTGCCGCCGCTCTTTGTCGGGCAGCAGGTCGAGGTGTTCATCGAAGCCGAAGCCCCCCAGACTTCGATGTGATGAGTCGGATCGCAGACGAGGAAAGCCAGGGGGTATGGGCCGGCCTCTGCATGGGGCGTTTTGGGCGTCAGCCGGTGTAAACCTGCCTTGCAACGAGGCCTGCCGGTTGGGACATTGCCGCCCGACCATGGCATATCCCGGCCCAAAAAAGAGCCCTGTCGCAATGAGCCGGATCGTCGTACGCGCGTTCCTGGCGCTGCTTGTGGCGTGGCCGCACCCGTCGGCCTTAGCAGTCGAGTTCGAACTGGTCGATAGCGTCGCGCCTCCGAGATACGAAGCAGGGCTTGAAGCGGGAAGTGGATCCGCAAACGGGGCTGAAGGCACCGTTGCCGGTGGTGCGACTGCGGCGTCGTTGGCCGGGCCAAAGAAAACAGGGGGCATGTTTCTGCCCAGCGACGATGGCACGAAGCTCTGGCGGCAGACGCTCGCCACCGTGTCCGCCGACTGGCCGATCGTGCGGACCGTGGAGCCCGACTTCCGTGCCACGCCTCCGCGCGAGGGACTGATCGAATCGGCTTGGCTTGAACCTCCAGGCTCGATGCCCGGGGTCCGCGGCCTGCCCACCACGGACAAGGCGTGGCCGCCGCGGCGGCAGCGGGTTGTCGTCCGCGTGGTGCCTGCGGTGAGCGGCGCCTGGATCGATGCGATCGTGGAGACACAGTCGATCGCCGATGCGTACTCCAGTTCCACGCCCGGCGGTATCGAACTGACCGGTGGCTGGCCCACCGCCGCCGGCGGCGGGGATCGTACGAACATCACCACCACGTTGGCCGCCCGCATGGTCACAGCTCCCGGTGGGGCTGCGGCGCCCGTCTACTCGTTGCCGGCGCTCGAGGAAGACGGCTTCGGCGGCAGTGCCGCGGAGCCGCCTTGGGCGCACAGCCAGCATCCCCGTCTGGCCCGTGCCGGCTACAAGGTCCTCGAGGACTATCGCAACTTCTATTCCTGCGAGAGCCTCACCTGCATCACGGCAGCCTTTGGTGCCGGCGCGCTGATGGCCAACACCGGTTTTGATACGACCATGCAGAATGCATGGCAGGAGGGGGTGCGGCCCACGGACGTGGGCACCTTCTTCTCCGATTGCAAGGTGATCGGCGAAGGGAAGTACTGTCTGCCAATCTTCGGTGCGGCGGCCCTCACGGGCGTTGTGCTCGAAGGCCAACCGGCCGGCGACATTGTCGGCGAGTGGGGCTCGCGGTCGCTCCGCATCTTTGTGGTGGGGGCGCCGCCGCTCTATGTGCTGCAGATGGCCACGGGGGCGTCGCGGCCTGGCGAAAGCCCGGCCGGCAGCGATTGGCATTTCTGGAACGACAACAACGGCGTCAGCGGCCATGCCTTCGTGGGAGCGATCCCCTTTCTCGCTGCGGCAGAAATGGTGGAGAATCCTCTGGCAAAGGGCACGCTCTATGTCTGCTCGACGTTCGTCGGCTTCTCGCGGATGACCGACAACGCCCACTACCCGTCGCAGATCTTCCTCGGCTGGTACCTGGCCTGGGCCAGTTCAATGGCCGTGAACCGCACCGAGACGCACTTCGCCGGCATGGAGGTGCGGGTGGTTCCCCTGCCGATGGCCGACCTTGGGGGCATGGCGGTCGAGGCAAAGTGGTGAGCCGGTTCGCCATCCGTGCCCGTCTGGCGTATGATTCCGCCTCCCATGGCCGGTGGCATGGCTGTGGTCCGTCATCATTGGGTCGATTGCGTTTCAAGACACAGTTTTTTCAAGCACACTCTGGAGCAGGTATCCATGGCCAAGTCATCTCGGGGATCGGTTTCGTCGGTGGCAACGTTGTCGGCGGATCGGCTGCGGAGCCTGTGCACGGCGGCCGAGCGGAAACTCCTCGACCTGAGTGACAGCCCTGGCCTCTCCAAGGCAGCCCACGCCGACGTGCAGGCTTTGCTCGGCCGTGCGCGGGAGACCCGCGACAAGTGGCGGGCGATGGTTGGCAAGCAGAGCCGCGCGGCGAAGCGTGCGCCGCGGGCCGTCGCCGAGGCCAATGCCCGCAGCCACGCCAAGGCGGATCTGTTCGATGGTGCCGTGAAGCGGTTCGAGGCGCGTCTCAAGCAAGCGACGTCGGCAACGGCCGGCGCGGTGGGTTCGGCCGTCAAGCCGATCGCGGTCCTGAAGAAGAAGCCGAAGCAGAGCCGAGTCGCCGGTCATCGGAAGGCGCGGGCCGGCTTGCGAGCGGAACTGGCTGGCAAGGTCGCCATGCTGAATAGTCCGATTGCGAAACCGGCGGCGAAGCCCGTCGTTGCCAAGCCGGTGGCTGCGAAGCCGGCCGGTGTCGCTGCGGCTCCGGTGGCGGTGAAGGCTGCCGCGGCGTCGAAGACCGCACAGAAGAAGAGAAAACTGCCCCCGGCAAAGGCTGCGGCGGCTGCTCAGGCAATCCGGTTTGACGGCACGAAGCAG
>JBIIMX010000157.1:0-7179 GCA_044337765.1 Pirellulales bacterium
GCACGGTGACCTGCTCGCCGGTGGCGATGTTTTTGATGACCGCCGTGCCGCGATAGGCGTCGCTGGACTCGCCGGGGTCGCTGAACGCGCCGGCGAGCACCACCGAGCGGGCGAAGGCGGTGACGGTCGGTGGCTCATCGGCCAAGGCAGCGAAGGCCATTGGCGCGGCGAAGGCTGCGGTCCGCATCGTTCCGAACGTGGCAAAAGCCGAGGCCTTCGCGCCGAGTTCGGTGACCTCGGGTGCGACGTTTCGAACGGCGAACTTACGGACGACGTCGGTCGTGGCACCGTCCTTGTCAGTGGCCCGCACCCGCACAAGGGAGTCGCCGCTGGCGATGAAGTCGGCCGGCTTGTAGGTGTTCTTGGTCGATGCGGGCTGCTCCCACGTGCCGTCGTCATTGAGGTCGAAGGCGAAGGTCAGGCCTGCCTGATCGGCAGCGGCATCGCTGCCGGCGGCGGTGAAGGTGAGCGTCTTGCCCTGATCGATCGCCGTCACGCCGTTCGTCGTGGCGGTGTCGGTGACGACGAGGCCGGGGGCGACGTTCACGGCGGTGAACTCGCCCGAGATCTCGTCGCGGCCGCCATCGGCATCCGTCACGGCGACGGTGACGGTGTAGTCGCCCTGATCGGGCGGGGTGAAGGTGTAGGTTGGCACGCTCGTGGTGACGGGCGTCGCCGTGGTGCCCTTCCTGGCGATCGACCAGCGGTAGGTGAGGGCATCGTTGCCGGCGTCGGTGGCCGCGACGGAGAGCGTGATCGGCTTGCCCTCGGCGACCGGTGTGGCCGGCAGGCCGGTGATCGTGCGGGTCGAGAAGACCGGGGCGACGTTCTCCACGGTGATCGCGGCCGAGCTCTTCGTGGCGGTCTTCCCGTCGTCGTCGGTCACGGTCACGGTCACGACGTACGTGCCGCGGTCGGTGGCCTCGAACGCGAAGGCCTGCTTCGTGGTCACAGCCTCGCCGGGCAGCGTGAATGCAGACGGCGTGCCCTGCGGCGTGGCCGCTCGGGTGACGCTCCAGGCGTAGCTCTTGACCGTGTCGGCTTTGCCTGCGGCAGTGAAGGCGGCTGCGAGCGAAATCACATCACCTTCGCCGACAGGGCCTGTGGGCATGCCTTCGATGGCGACCAGCGGCGAGGCGTTGGTGACGGTGAGGGTTTCTGATTTCGTGCCGGTCGTGTCGTTTTCATCGACGGCCTCGAACAGAATCGTGTATTTGCCGGCGTCGTCCGGCGTGAACGAGAACGACGTGCCGCTGCCGGTGGCGAACTCGGTCGTGGTCGCGCCGACGGTCTTCGTCACCTTCCAGGCTTGGTTGCGGAATGCCGCTCCGGGCACGCCCGGCTTGGAGACCGAGCCGGTGAAGGTGACGGCCGTGCCTTCGTTCGCTGTGGTGGGGCCGGTGATCGCGACGGTGGGCGTCTTCTTGGCGACGTTGGTCGTGAACGAGCCGGTGGCCGACTGACCGTCGTTGTCGGTGACGGTCACCTCGACGGTGTAGGTCCCGTCCTCCGGGAATGTGATCGCGGGATTGGCGGTGATGGCACCGGCCCGGGCGGAGAACGAAACGGAGTTGCTCTCAGTGGCGACGAGCGGCCGCGGGCTGCCGGTCTTCCACCAGCGGGCCGTGATCGACCATGTCGAGCCGTCGGCCGACGTGCCGTCGCCGACAGGGCCGCTGAACGACCCGAGAGGCAGGGCGACGGCGTTGCCTTCGGTGGCGGCCTGCGCGGTCGCGGGCGGTGTGTAGGTCGGCGGCAGAAGCCGGACCGCGACGACGACGTTGTCGGAATAGGTGGTGCCGCCGATCGTGGTGGATACGGTCTCTGTGTACACGATCCGACCATCGTCGAGTCGGCGGGCATTCGTGGGCAGCGTCTCCGATCCCCGGGGCTGCATCCGCTTGGGTGGCACCGTCACTTGGTTGCTGGCCACCTTCCCACCCTGAATTCCCGAATTCAAGACGACGTCGAACTCGGCCGTCTGGCCCTCATCGATAACTGGCTGCGGGTATGCAACAAGTTGCCGGGTGATCGGCAGATATGCCGAGGCGAATCCTTCACCAACGACAACAGAGCGACTCGTCGCTTCGAACCCATCTGCGTCCCCGGGTACGACGCTGATGTCATAAGCACCATTGCCGACACCCACGAATCGATAGAAGCCGCTGCTATTGGTCACCGTCGTGAGGAGCACGCCGCCAGGTCCTGCGGCCCGAACGACGACACCGGAAATCGGTTGATCGGGCGATGCCCAGAGACCGTCTTCGTTGGCGTCGAGGAAAACGCCCCCCTGCAGCACACCCCGACCAACGGCCACATCCACCGTCTGATCAGTGCTGCGACCGGCTGGCCCGAACGGTTTGGGTCGCCCATTCCAGTCGTAGGCGGTGATTCGAATCGTTGCCGTGCCCGTGACGCCGGTATTGGCCGTGACTTTGACTTCGGCTCCGGAAACTGTCGGGCTGATCACCACAGCTTTCATCAGCCAATCGGAGCCGTTTGGTTGGTTCAGTCCGGTCATGGGAGCGACGACTGCCCCCGTCGGACCGAAGTAAACGAAGCCGTCTTTCCATGGTTCCCCGTCGATCTTCCACGTCACCGCCTGGCCGTCGTCATCCGTCGCGCTGCCAAGAATCCAATTCTGATTGCCACCAGGTGCGAGAACCCCGACTTGCCCGAGCGATCCATTACGCCGAGGCGTCGAATTGTTCACATCCAACAGCAGGCCATCGAGAGGATCGACCGTCTGTTGGTAGCGGGCGTCGGCCTTGCCCGCGATCGTCGTCGGGCCGGTGGTCGCCGGCCTGGTGACCAGCTGTGCGAACTCCACGACTCCGGAGGTCGCGGGGTTGTCGATGCCCGGGCGATCGCCCGTCGTCAACGCTGGAGCAACGACATCGAGCGCTGCGTTACCGAGCGGATTGCCGCGGAGATCGACGTGGGCCACGAGCGGGAGCACCTGCCGCTCGAGGCGGATCGCGTCGGCCGAGAGCGTGCCCGCTCCGGCGGCGAAGTTGGTCAGCGTGACCGAGAGCGAGCCCGTGGTGGCCACGGTCACCGAGCCGAGCGACTGCCAGGCAGCGCCGCCGTAGGCCGCGCCCGAAGGCGCCAGCCGCTGATCGACCGTCACGGCGTCCTTCGGATCGGTGAGATAGAGCACATCTCCCTTGGCGAGCGTATCACGGGCGGTGACCGTGTAGCCGCCGGGCATCGTGCCGCCGAAGTTGAAGCTCGCCGTGCGGTCGGGGATGACCGCGGCATAGACGCGGCCGGCCGCGAGCGTGCCGATTTCCTGCGGCCCGCCGGAGCCGCCGAAGGCAGTCTGCGTGGCCCAGCCGCCCTGCAGCAGCTGCTGCGCTTTGCCATCGACGCCCATGAAGGGCGCCGTGATGGCGGTGTCGGAGAGATTGACGTAGAGCAGGAGATCGTGATCGAGATAGTCGGCCCCGAAGAGACCGGCCCCGCGATCGAGCCGCACGAGCGCCGCGACGGCGTTGGCTGGCTTGTTGGTCGAGAGCACCGCGGCCGAGAGCAGTTCCGTCGCCTTCACGGGGACGGCGTTCGCCCCGTCGTAGCGGGCCAGGATGCCGTAGGCCTCGGAGGCCATCGCGGAGGCGAGCGATCCAGTCGTTGCGGCTAGCACGCCCGAAAGATTCGGCGAGCGGATCGGGCTTTCGCTGGTCGAGTTGGCGAGGAACGGATTCCACGACCGCGGGGCGTCGTCGCTCTCCTCGACGGCCCGGCCGAGGGAGAGCGACTGCGTGAAGGAGGAGACACTCGTATTCGCACCGATGATCACACGGCCCGCCGCCGCCGCGCCGTTGCCGCCGCTGCCGCCTGCAACGTCGATGTTGCTCGAGCCAAAGTCGATAGCCGACCCGACCATCTTTACGGTGCCGCCGGCACCGCCGCCGCCGCCGCCGCCAGTGCCACCGGCGCCGCCATCACCACCGCCACCACCCTGGCCACCGGTGGCGCCTGTGCCGCCCGCCATGCGGCCCGGCGCGGCAGGGCCGCCCGCGCCGCCCTGTGGATTGCCGCCATCGGTCGCACCCGTTCCGCCGCGGAGGCCTTCGAGTCCAGCCTGGCCATCGGCACCGCGGGCCTGCCAGGCTGTCGCATTGCCGCTGGCCACCTGGATGCGACCTTGCGCGACGATGGCGAAGGCGCCGCCGCCCGCACCACCCGCGCCGCCCCAGCCGCCGACGCCGCCAGCCGCTCCCGCAGCACCAGTGCCGCCGACACCGCCAGTGCCGCCCGAGCCGCCCAGGACGGAGTAGCCGGAGCCGCCGCCCTGACCGCCGCCGCCACCGCCGCCGCCGGCCGCGCCGCCGCCACCACCCTGGCCGCCGCCGCCACCCTGACCACCGCCACCGCCGCTGCCACCGGAGAGCGTGTCGAAGACGAAGCCGGTATGCAGGCCGCTCGAGGCGGTGCCACCGACCAGGCCCGCAGCACCATCGATGCCGTCGTTGCCGCGCGGCCCGACGAGCGATGGCTGGCTGCCCGGGGCATTCACACCGCCGCCCGCGCCACCTGCACCGCCGGCCACTGCCTGGCCGCCCTGGCCAAGCCCAGTGCCACCGGCGCCCTGGCCCGTGCCGCCGCTACTGCGATCAACGCCAAAGACACCCGCGCCGAGGCCGCCCAACTGACCATCGCTGCCCGCCTTCGCCGCGTTCGTGGCATCAGACGGGGCCGAAAGCCCCGCGGCGCCGCCCTTGCCAGCACCGCCGTCAGCACCACCGCGAAGCGACGTGAACAGCCGCGACGTAGGGATGGCGGTCTTGCCGCCGGCATCCGGCCCGCTCCAGAGGAGCTTCATCGAATCGGGCCCGTTGTAATCGAAGTAGCGGACCACGATCTCGTGGTAGCCGGCGGTGAATCCCCGCATGGTCACGGATGCTTCGTTAGGGCCGGCCGTGAGCACCTGCTTGCCGTCGATCCACAGCGACGAGGCGTCGTCCGACTGGAGGAAGAAGGCATAGTCGCCCGCGGTGTCGATCTTGAGATAGCCCTTCTGCTCGAGGGCGAAGAAGTCGCCGCGGAACGAGCCGTCGAGGGGAGGAAAGGTGCCAGTGTCCCACGAGGCCTCGGTGCCCGAGCCGAACTTCTGCCCGGAACTCTTCCAGTACCTGTCGTAGTTCGTATAGGCGACGAGGTTGCCGTCGTCCTGCAGGACGAGATTCGCCCCTGTACGCACCTTGTACGAAATGCTGCTGCCAAAGTTGAAGAGGTTTTGCGGCGACATCAACGTCTTCTGAAAGCCGTCCCCGACCAGCACGAGCGAGTTGTTCGTCCGGTATTCCAGCCGCACGTTCCGGCGGCCGGCGGTGTTCGATGCCCAGAGGGGCACGGTGTTGCCGGAAGGATGCCGCCAGTAGAGGACGAGGTTGCCGTCGGTCTGCATCACGAGCCGGAGATGCTTGTGAGGCGAGGTAAGCGACTGATCCGGCAGGAGCGTGCCTCCGATCGGCAGCACCGAGTTGCCGGCGATCTCGTGGCCAAAGCTGCTCCGCGGCTGATTCGACCAGCCCTTCGTGGCCGACTGCCAGGCGGCGTCGGCACCGCTGCCGGTGTTGGTGACGTTCCAGCCGAAGGACTCGAGGATGCCGTTACCAGCGGGATTGGCCGCGCCGCCGGTGCCGCCCGTGCCGACGGTCGTCTGCCCGCCAGCGCCCTGGCCACCAATACCGCCGCCGCCGCCCAGACCACCGGTGCCACCGCCCGCCCCCGGGATCGACGCCGTGTATGTCGCCGGGTAGGGCCCGCTCTGAGCGTTCACGCCCGCTGGCACCTTCACGGCCGCGACGGCCGAGGCATCGAAGGTCACGCCCTGGCCGACATTGACGTCGTTGCCGACCACGAGCGAGAGCGGCTTGTCGCCGACGATCTTGATCGTCGTACCCGCGGGAATCGTGAGCGTGCCCTGAACGGTGATCACCGCGATCGCCGGACTGGTCGCGGTGGCCGGCACGACGGACGTAGTGAATGGCGTGCCGAAGAACCGCAGACCGTTGCCGTCGCCGTCGTCGCCGATCTGAAAGCTACCGACCTGGCCCGTAATCTTCGAGGTATCGAGCACGACCGAATAGGCGGACGCGGCAGCGGGCATCGGGGCCGAGTCGGTGAAGCTGGGATTGAGGATGGCCGACGAGCCGACCGCTGCCTTGACCGGCAGATCGGTCGCTTCGGTCAGTTGCCAGGCATACCGGCCGGCCGTGGTCCGGCCCGCATCTGCCGACCAGGTCGCCAGCAGGTCGTAGGTGCCCGGCTGGAGCCCGTCGAGCACGTACGTGGCCGACGCCGTGGTCTGGCCCGGCGGCAAGATGGACGACTGTCCGCCGTAGCCGGTGCCGGAGGTGACCCAGCGGCCCGACGTCTCGCCCGCGGTGGGAATGAGATCCGGCAGGTCGTCGATTCGCTGTCCCAGAAGCGCGTCGATCGTGTCGATGGCGTTGCCGCGGAGCGAGAGCGTCTTGATCGCTGGCAGCGACGCGAGTGGCTCGACATTCTTGACGTTTGCCGACACGAGGCTCAAGGCCTCGAGCCGCGGCAGGTTTGCCAGTGGCACGAGCGACAAGGGCGTGGACGACTGGGCCTGCTGGTCGAGGCTCAGCGTGACGAGATCGCGGAGGCTCTTCAGGTCCTCGAGCGACGTGATCTTGTTGCTGTCGGCGGAGAGCGTCCGTAGGTTGGTCAAGCGTGCGAGCGGCTCGAGCGAAGTGATCTGGTTGTCGTCGAGAGAGAGATGTTCGAGCGACTGGAGGCCGAGCCGTGAGCCGGCATCGGCCTCCTCGGTCGACGTGGCCGGCCTCAGCGACGCGAGTGAGCTGATCTTGTTGTGGGAGAGGTTCAGCCACCGCAGGTTGACGGCATACCTGAGAGCCGAGATGTCCTCGATGCCGCGATTGCTGGCGTCGAGGCCGGTGAGCGCGGCCAGGTCGCTCGCCATGATCGGCCGCACGAGGTTCGGAGAATCATCGAACCGCTTCGTCGCCGTGATCCCCAGGGCATCGGCGACGGCCAGCCGCAGGCCCTTGTCGGTGATGACGATCTCGCGGTCGAGAGATGCCTTCGGCTGCGTCAGCGACTCGTCGGTGGCGACCTTGAACAAGCTGCCGGAGGCATCGAGCGGCTCGCGAACCTCGGGGCCCCGGTTGGAGTCGCCGGGCGTAG
>JBIIMX010000006.1:0-24474 GCA_044337765.1 Pirellulales bacterium
CAAACGCTCCGGCCCAGACATCGATAAAGCAACATCTCTTCTGTAAATCGCGGTTTTCAGAGGCGGGTCATCTGGCTTCCATGTTCAGGTAAGACCGTTCAGTTTCCCAGTCGTCGCTGATCTCGCTTAGGACTGCCGAGACCAGCCTCAGCAGTGATGCCTCGTTGGGGAACAGCGTGGCGACGCGGGTACGGCGTTTGATCTCCTTGTTGAGTCGTTCGAGACCGTTATTGGTTCGGAGCCTCCGGCGATGGCCAGGAGGGAAGCCGAAGACGGTGATGGCTTCCGGCACGTTGGCCTCAAGCCAGCCGGCAAGGCCGGGGGCAGACTTGTGATAACGAGTGACTGTGTCTTTGAGACGTCGGTCAGCCTCGGCGGCATCGTCGGCGTTGAAGATTCGTTTGATGTCCCGGGCGACATCGACCCGCATCGCGACCTTAGGGACGTGGGCCATGGCGTTCTGGATCGTGTGGAACTGGCAACGCTGCCACGGCACGCCGGGCATGACGGCCTGTCGGGCCGCCTTGAGACCGGCATGATCGTCACTGACAACGAGCTTCATGCCGTGCATGCCGCGGTCCAGAAGGCTCTGGAGGAACTTCCGCCAGTGGTGTTCGGCCTCGCTGAGTTCAACGCTGCAGCCGAGGATGGATCGCTTGCCGTCCGGGGTGATGCCGATGGCCGTAAGGACCGCACAGGAGACAACGGCACCGCCGTGGCGGACCTTTTCGTACCGTGCATCGAGAACGAGGTAGGTGATCTCACCGATGGGCCGGTTCCGCCAGGCTTCGAGTTCCTCGTCGAGCTCGGCGGCAGCTCGGCTGACCTGGGTCGAAGTGACCTCGAGGCCGCAGAGCTTCTCCACGATGGCCGTGACCTTTCGGGTGCTGACACCGCGGCAGTACATCTCGGCGACCGCCAGGATCATGGCCCGTTCGCTGCGGACGCCCCGCTCCAGGCTCTTGGGGTAGAAGGGCCGCCCGTCTTCATCGTGGTAGCCGCGGGTCTGCGGGATACGCAACGGCACCTCGCCCACCCGGGTGCGGATGGTCTTGGGCTTGAATCCGTTGGCGTAGCCTTGACGGTCGGCCGTTCTCTGATGAGACTCGGCTTTGAGCGTCTGCTCCCGCTCGATCTGCATGGCAAGGTTCATGATGATGGTGAAGGCGTTCGCCATCGCGCCAGGGCCGTGCTCGATGAGCAGCGTCATGACGTGGTCGAGCACCGGACAATCTTCTTGGTGGGTCATCGCAGGTTCCTTCTTGGTGGAGTAAAGCACTTCCAAGAAAACCTCGATGACCCGCCTTTTCAACCTGGCAGCCGGTATGGGCCTGCCCTCAGCTCGCTACGCTCGCTTCGGTCAGGCCCATACCGGTGATTTACAGAAGAGACGTTACACAACCGACCCGCGGAATGAGGCTACTCCGGTAACGGTGTTTCGTTCGGAAACACCGGAAGATACGGCAGGCACAGCAATCGGCCGCCGGATACTCCAGTTGCAACTCTCGCACGAAAACACGCTTGACCACGGGCCTTAGAGTTTTTCTGAGAACACATTCTGCAGCATCTTTGTGTCGAGGCTCAGGTGGGCCACGAACTGCCTGCGGGGCCGTTCTTGTCATCCAAGGTCCAAAGCCGTCGCAGTGTGGCGATCCTGAGCCCGGCGAAAAACTTCTTCCACCGGAAGTAAGGTCTGCTCACTTATCCCAATATCGCGGATGACCTAGTACGTCGATGTGCCCAACTCGATCAACCTTAAAGCGAATGAAATCTGCTGTGCCGTAAGCTGTTTCTTTTCGACCCTAAACAGCAACCCTTTCTTATTATGCGAAGGGGCAAGAGTGGAAGTGGCCGGATCGGTCAAGAAATGGTGAGGACCTCACATCCACTGCCGTGCTCCACGACGGCGTTCGTAAGCGGCGAAGAGCGTCCGTGCAAGGAGAATAACCATAATGATCGGGTTCAGCACGCTGTTGAGTGACGTCTCATGCGCAATCACGATAAATGACTTTGGCACGAGCAACAGCGAGAACAGCACCGTGTAGAGCCATCCTGAAATACGATCTGTCTTCGAGTTCACGAACAATGCGAATGGGATCATCATGTGGATCAACCGGTAATCAGGCGACTGCTTTGGCAGAAGCACGAGGCAGACGGTCAGAGTGGTTGCCATCTCCCACAACTTCATGGGAAGCGCAAAGCAAGCGACGATCGCCCCGATCAGAATGAGCCCCGCCAAAAGTGAGTATCCGGAAACGAGCATGGCCCAAATGCTGCTCGCGCCGGGCGAGGCCTTCGATAACCAATCGCCGATCGTAAAGAGTCCGAATAAGCTCGACGCATGGTTGGCCGGTTCCAATCCGTCCGTCACTATTCCGGAGTACCGCAGGATGTTCGAAATGAACCGCAGCACGGACAGGTAAACTGGGCGACTCATCAAAAGAAGGCTGACAACCGTGAGAAGCGCTGCGGTTCCAACGGCGATCCCGACTCCGCCACGCTTGGCCGCCTTGTAGCAAATCGGCAGAAAGACCGCCGGGACGGCCTTCATCGCGATCGCGGCACCCAAGAGGGCGGCCGAGGGACCGAGTCTTCGGCGGGTCAAAAGCACGACTGAGCCCGCCAGGAAGGCGAACACGAACGCCTCGATGTTGCCTCGATCGATCACCATCTGGGCGGGGTAGTTCATCAGCGTCAGAGCAGCAATCGAAATGGCATCGGCGTACGGATCTCCCGTGCGCATGAAGTACCAGTTGAAGGCGAGGAGAATCGCGGCGAAGCCCGCGATGAAGATGCCGACGGCCCATGGATATGGCACGAGGGTGAGCGGATACGGCAGCATGGCGCCGAAAGGAAAATAGTTGCTCGGGAACGTGCGGGGTTCCCCGAAAGGCTGGGGAATCGCTGCGAAATAGGGGTCTCTCTTCTCGGCGTGGATGCAGACGGCGAGGAGGTCACCAAAGCAATGGTTCTTGGTGACAATGTTGTCGGTGAGCATCGTGTCTGCAGGGCGAGGGAGATACGTTGAGTACGGATAGCGATATCCGCAATATGCTCCGTACCAATAATGGACGAATACGGAGAAGGCGAATCCCAGCATAAGAATCAGCGTGGACACTCGAAGCTTCTCGGCCTTCGAAAGCTTGCGATCGGCTGATGGGTAGGAAGCCGCCATTGTGATCACTCCGCTACCGCGATGACCCGAAATCCAACCGTGTCCTCCACGGCGAATCGATGGGCGTGATCCCGTCTTGCTGAACGGCAATCAACTGCCCGGGAGTCCCAACTGCCGCCACGAAAAACGGCGTCATCTTTCAAGCGAAGGTAGGCATCGAACTTACCCGCTATCCTGTCCAGTAGGTTCCCGGGAACGTATTCATCGCCACAGCATTCGGCCATGTTGCCATGCATGTCATAAAGTCCCCAGGCATTCGGCGGATAATGGCCAACAGGCTGTGGGCCGAGTTCGCCCCTCGATGCAAGGCCGCCACCCGCCGCAAACCGAGCCTGTGAATCAGATAGCGACCTGCCCGTGTTGTAGGGCGTGACCGTGCCTGCCCGACATCCATATTCCCATTCCAATTCCGTGGGTGGCATATACTTGCGGCCATCGACGTCCGTCAATCGGTCACAAAAAACCAAGGCATCGGACACCCGAACGTTCTGCACCGGCAGCCGATTACCGACAAAGTGGCTGGGGTTGAATTCCATGATCGCATTCCATTCGGCCTGCGTGACCTCGGTCTGCGACATGTAGAACGGCTTCGGGATGCGAATGCCCCGCTGCTCCTCGTTGTCACCCCGGCCAGGTTCATCCGCCGGCGAACCCGTGACGAATTCACCAGCCGGGAGGCGGATCATCCGCATCCCGATGCAGTTCACGAACGACTCGATGCCTTCCGGCACGGGTAGGTCGGTCGGAGCGTTATTGACCGGGCGATCACCTGGGCGGGGAAGGTCCGTGCGAAAATAGCTCTCTGTTCGCCGAGGAGCGATGCAGCAGAACAGCAGCACTGCGCCGGCGATACACCCAAGCATAAGGCCACGCGGGCGGAGATTAGCCAAGATCACTTGTAGCAGCAGGTTTATGCGCGGAGTGGACAAGGTGTTGACTTTCTGGTCCCCGTGCAGCGTCGACGATCGTGTCAACACCGACCAGCATCATTGAGTGTCTGAGTATAACGCGCACCAACGGTGGTGGCATCCGCGGCCCCCATCACGACTGGTCACCAAGTAACGCGAGCAGATCCTCTGGGTTCTCCAGGCACGCTACATTCGGCCGAGAAGCCAGCACGCCGGCCGTTCCATATCCCCACGCGGCCAAGAAAAATTGGCCACCCATGCGTTCGGCGGCGTGCAGATCATCGAGTCCGTCGCCGACAAAGGCGATCCGCCGAAGCTTGTTGGCCCGCGCGAAAGCGGCCGCACGTTCGGGCTTTGAAACTGCTCCCGTAGGGTCCCCACCGATAACGGTGCGAATACAGGAATCCAGCTTCAAATGGTTCACGATTGCCTCAGCGGGGCCCTGGGGCTTGTTCGTGATGACATAACTGTCCAGGCCAAGTCGCCTTAACTCCTGGAGGAGCGAGTCGACGCCAGGGAACGCCACGGACAGAAACAGGCCGCGCGTGGAATAGTGATCGCGGAACACCGCGATCACCTGGTCTCTCGTCGACTGCGACACGTGGGGCAGCGCACTCTCCAGCATCCGAGGAAGGGGAGGCCCGATGATCGATCTCCAATCGATCCCGGATGCCTCGATGCCATAGGACGCCAGCGAGAAGATCAGTGAATCGATGACCCCGCCAGCCGAGTCAACGAGTGTCCCGTCGAGGTCAAAACAGATCGACGTAAATCCGGGCTCATGCGTCATCAGGGGCTCCTTGCCGGTCTGGGAAGCCCGACACATGCAGCGGCAGTGGATTGCTCGCCTTCTGCGGCGAAGAGCTTCGATGTCCAAGTGTCGTATGGACGGCAGGAGTTCGACATGTCAGGCAATCCCGCGGGCGAGGTGCATTAATCCGGCGAGAGTGTCTTCAGTGTGTGCGACCACACGGACGGGAGTGCCGAGCAACGAGACGATTTCCGCTTGGAGTCCGGCGGATTGCCGGATGAGTCCGCCGGAGAAGACGGCACGTGACCATCCATGCGGAGCGATACGCTTGGCGGCGTTCGAATAGTTGTCCGCCATGGACCGGAAGGCTGCACGAAACAACGGCCCGACGTGCAGGTCGTTCTCCGTCATGTGGACCAGACTGCCTTCATCGCCTACGGCGCACGGGAAGAATGACACGTTGGCCTGCAACGTAGGACGCGGCGACTGCGATACCAGCCGCTCGATGCTTTGCCAAGGATCGAGCAGCGGGGTGCCTTGATCCTCCGCGAGTTCGTTGAGCAGGCCGATCAGTGCATTCAACGCACGTCCCGCGGGTAAATGCGTGATCGTGCGCAGCCATCTGTTTCCGAGGTAGGGCCGAAGCTGCCAATCGCCGAAATCCGGTCGCGAAACCACCGTCGATACTTGCGATCCGGTCGCTACGTTGATCGAAAGCTCTCCTTCGGCCAGCTCGGCACCGAAGAGCGCGGCTTGCTGGTCACCGATCGGGAGGTGCACGACGATGCTTCGTCCATCGTGAGAGAAGTCCCCGAGGGGCGTGGCCGCGGGCAGGATCTCCGGCCACACCAGGCGATGAAGATCTGATCTCCGCAGCGCTTCATGATGCCAGGTACGAGTGGCCACGGCGAGTCCGCCATGTGCAGCCGCATTCGTCGGATCGGTCGCCGGGTTGCGGAGTCGCCCGCAGAGGGCGAGCGCCACGTAATCGGGCAGCGACAATGGGATGGCCCCGGCCGGCAATTCGCCCCGTAGTTTCATGGTGAACAGCGTCGCCAGAGGAGATCCAGGCCGCAGTTCGTTCCCCAACTCGGCCAGAATCTCGGGGCCGAGACGTCTTCGGAGCGCAGTGAAACAACTTTCAGAGCTATCTGGCAACGCCTCGAGCGACCGTGAGTCCTGCCACGAAATGAATTCCGACAACCGTTCGCCATCGGATGTCACAAGAACGAGGCCGTGCATCTGACCGCACAGAAAAATCCCCGAAGGGTGGGGCCCGTTGCGGAGACTATCTTCCATCACGCTGCGCGTGACTGCGAGAATGTCGTCGACGCGAACTTCTCTCGCCTTTGCAGAAGCAACGCGGCAAAATGGCGGAAACGGCCGTCGGACCGCAGGCTCAACGACGCCTTCGGCGGGCCAGACCCGCGCGCATTTGATGAAGGAAGCACCGAGGTCAACCGCAAGAACACACATTATATTCCGCCAGGTATTCCGCGATCAGATCGTCCAGTTCACGGTCGTACTCTCGCTGGACGATCTTCAGCGATCCGAGGTCTTCCGGCACCACGAGGGTGAGCAACCCGTCGCGGTTCTTCTTGTCACGGCGAGTGGCATCTATGAGTTCTTTCGGCTCGACCGGTTGCGGAAGCCTCCATCGAAAATGGCGGAGCAAAAAGCCGTGCACCTCTTCGAAGTGCGCCGCTGGAATGATGCCGGTTCGAAGCGACAGGAAATTGACGACGTCGATACCCCAGGCGACGGCGATGCCATGGGGTATCGCGTGCCTCGTGATCGCTTCAAGAGCGTGTCCGAACGTATGCCCGTAGTTGAGAATGCGGCGCAGGCCTCGTTCGTACTCGTCCTCCTCGATCACACTTTTCTTCACGGCCAGACTGCGGCGGATGAAATCAGCCAAATGTTCATTCCGCCACCCGGAAGAATCGACGGCATCCCGGAGTTCACGGAAAAGCTCCGGTCCTGAGCGAGTCAGGTGGAGCTTGACGATTTCGCCATACCCTGATCGTATTTCCGTGTCGGGCAATGTGCCGAGGAACTCGCTGCATATCCATACGTGGGCTGGCGAATGAAACACCCCCAGTTGGTTCTTGTACGCGCCGAGGTTGATACCGCACTTCGCCCCGATGCAACTGTCTGCCATGCTCAGCAGAGTGGTCGGGAGAAAGTGCCACGCGAGGCCGCGATGGTAGTTGTGTGTGGCAAACTGGGCGATGTCCTGGATGATGCCGCCGCCGATCACCACCACGTTTGTTTGGCGGCTCGCATTGGCGGCCAATAAAAACTCCCACGTATCGAGTACGCCGACCGGTGTTTTTCGGTCTTCCGTGGCCTCGAGAAGCAGGCACGGGCGATCTTGGAGCAGAGGACCGAGAGCTGCACTGTAGAGCTCCGCGACTTTGCGGTCGCAGACCACGACGACATGTGGCAACTCCAGGACTGCGTCGACCGCCGAGGCCGCAGTTCGGACGAATTGCACGGAATAATCGCCTTGAGCAGAGCGAATCGGGAGAGGTGGAAGACAATCATTCATTGGATGAGAAAGCCCCCGTCGACGGCAATCGTTTGACCGGTGATGTAGGTGTTGCCATCCGACAGCAGGAAGGCGACAACCTTGGCAATTTCGTCGGGTTGGGCGAGACGACCGAGTGGAACCTGCCGTACCAGATCGCTGATCTGTGCAGGTGAATTGTTGCGAAGGGTGAGTTCGGTCTCCACAAACCCGGGGCAAATGGCATTCACGAGAATGTTGTCCGGCCCATATTCCAAAGCGGCGCTGCGCGTCAAGCTGTTCAAGCCGGCCTTTGAGGCACTGTAAGTCGCCCGGCCGCTCCTCACCACGAGGCTGTAACAGGAACTAATATTCACGATGCGGCCGCCGCCACGCTGTCGCATGGCCGCCGCACAGTGTTGGATCAATCGGAGCGGGGATGCGAGGTTGACTTGCTGCGCCCGACGCCAGGTATCCAGCGTGATCCGCGGCAATTCAACGATAGGATTCTCACCCGCGTTGTTGACCAGCGCATCCACCGCGGGTGACTCTTTGGCCAAATAGGCTTCAACCGATTCCGGGGACGCAAGATCCAGTTCCGCCCGGGACGGAGTCAGTAGAGCCCAGCCTTGGCCCTGCAACTCGGAGGCGATTGCGGCTCCGATACCACGGGCTGCACCGGTGATAAAAGCGGTTTTCTGCACGGCAACGCTCACGGGGGTGGAGGCTCGACGAGCGGGACGAACATATTCTGCTTCAATTCCTCACGGGGGAGGAACGGCGCCATGTCTTCGAGTGGCGCCGTGACCATGCGACCGTCTTCGAGCTTCCGCGAGCTCAGTTTCGGTGCGAACGGCTGTCTCATGTCGAGTACGACTTCACACAGTGTCGGCCCATCCGTCTCGAGAGTCTGAGATATTGCAGCGTCGAGCTCCTCATGGGTGGTGATCCTGAAGAAAGGCATGCCGAACGCATGGGCGATGCGGCCCCAATCTGGAAAGCTCAGCCCGGAATCCGTGCCGCAACCGATGACATTATCGCGAAAAAATGCCTGCTGGGTTTGCCTGATGGAGTGATAACCGTGATTGCTGAGTACAAACGTCTTCACCGGAAGACGACGGCCGACGATCGTCTGAAGCTCCTGGAGATTCATCATGATAGATCCGTCGCCGGCAATGCAAACCACACGCTTGCCCGCTCCCTGGGCAAAAGCCGCGCCTATGGCCCCAGGAAGTTCGTAGCCCATGGGGGCGGCTCCGGAGTTGTGGTAGAGCCGCATGCCAGGGCCGATCCGTGCAACCTGAAAGGCCGCCACGCACGCCGTACCGTCGGCAGTGACGATGGTTTCGTCCGACCGAGCGTGTGAGAACAGGCGGTCCATGAAGCAGTAAGGGTTCACGTTCTGGGCGTCCGTCCAATACGACTGCTCCACGACCGGGTACAGAGCGAGGCGTTCCTTGCACCATTGACGCCAGCCGGTGAAGCGTTCGGCCGGGAATCCGCCGAGGGCCACACGATCGAGCAATCGCGGGATCAGGTCACCCAGACTTGCGTGGACCGGCATGTCAGGCCGCACGGTGGGCTTCTTGAGTTCTGCAGCGTCAATATCGACCCAGATCTTGTACGCCTGCCGCGCAAAGTTTTCCCAGTTGTACGACACCAGGCGAATGTTGAGGCGACAGCCTAGAATGAGAAGCACGTCACTGTTCTGAACCGCAAAGTTGCCGGCACGGTTGCCGACGGATCCAGGCCGTCCGGCATAACAAGGGTGGGCGTCGGGCACCAAATCGTTGCTATTCCACGCCGTGACGACCGGCACTCCGAGACGATCGAGAAGATGCAGGAATTCTGCGTGACGGTTGGAGAGTCGCACGCCAGAACCGGCATAAATCACGGGCCGTTCTGCCGCGGCAAGCCTGCGCAGAATGTCGGTGCAGGCCTGATCAAGGTTGGTACATTCCCAATCGTCGGCATCTTCGGCAGCGTCGTAGCCCCGGAGTGTTTCAGGAGCGATTTTTGCGGCTTGGACGTTGATTGGGACGTCCAGCCATACAGGACCGGGCCGACCTGAGGTGGCAAGGTGCAAGGCCCGCTCCAAGTGATATCGGACCGTGTCGGGAGTTTCGATCAGCTTGGCGTATTTGGTGATGCCCTCCACCATGCGGACGATGTCGACTTCCTGGTCTCCGAGTTGCCGGAGCGGCAAGTGGGTGCTGCGAACCAAGGTCTCCCACTTGCATTGGCCGGAAATCACAATCATGCCCAGGGAATCGACGTGCGCCCCGTAGACCCCGGTGATGGCGTTCGTGCCGCCCGGGCCGGTCGTGACATTGACAGCCGCCAGTCGGTTGGAGAGTCGAAAATAACTCTCCGCCGCTATCGCACACGCCTGTTCATGGTGGCAGCAGACGACCTCGATTTGTTTGCACCTCCCGAACGCATCGTTGAGGTGCATCGCGCCCCCGCCCGTGACCATGAAAACATGGCCGATGCCTCTGCTGGCGAGGGTCTCCGCAATGTAGTCGGCTACACGAATCATTCTTCACTTCGATTCAGGCAGTGGTTTTGTATCTTCATGCATGAAGGGAGGCGGGTAGCGGGAACGCACAAGCCAACACGGCGAGCAAGCACGCTCGAAGCCTGCATCCAGCGCCATCGGTCACGTTCGTGAAGCGATAACCTCCTTACAATCCCCGCTGCATGATCAAATCCTTCAGCGCCGCGCTGTAGGCATACGCGCTGTCGATCGCGTCGATCGTGATCGGATGATCTTTTTTCACGGCCAGTTGCAGCGTTTCGCCCGACATGAGTTCCCGACAGGAAATCTGCCCCTTCTGGAGCGGTATCGCCAGATAGAGGTCGTCGTACATCGTGTCGTGATTGAGCACATAGCCTTCCGGCAAGTCCCGCTTGGCGTAGACGCCGCGGACCAAGGCATCGAGATATTTGATCTCCTTGTCCGGCGGTCGACGCTTCTGGTCTGCGCTGCCGCCGCACATGGCGTGCGCTCGCGTGAAAGACTTAAACCACGTATCCACCTGCTCGGGGAGCGAGCAATACGGCGAGACCGCGACCCCATCGGCGTCGATATCGATGTGGCGTTCGAACGTGCGGGCACCCTTGGCATAGGCGATGAGCATCGATGCCTGCCAATCGGCGTGCTCGTGAGTCGAAAGCCCTACGACATGCCCCGGATAGCGGTTCTTGAGGTAGTCGATCTGATTGAGTTCGAGTTCGTCTTCCTCGGTCGGGTAGAGCGAAACGCAATGATTGATCGCCAGCGGAATGTTGCGCCGTTCGAAGAACGCCACCAGGTCGTCGAGATCTTTCTGCGACGTGCCACCTGTGGAAACGATCGCAGGCCGCTTCGTGGCGGCAATTCTCTCGATCAAAACCCAGTCGTTCATGTCGGAACTCGCGATTTTGATGATCGGGATGCCGAGCTCCGCGCAGAGATCAACCGAGGCCTCGTCAAAAGGCGTTGCCATGGGGATACACGACGCCTTCTTGATAGCCGCAATCAACGTTGCGTACTCGTCCCTCGACATCTTCGTGTCGAGCGTCTTTTTGATGTAGCGAATATCGTGCCGATTGCGGAACTCCTTGTGAATGAAGTTGTCGACGTCGCGGAATTGCAGCTTGATCGCGGCGCGAACGTTGTTGAACCGGACGATCCGAGAGTGCTGGCGGATGATCTCCAGCCCCCGTTCCAGGCTTCCCCAATGGTTGTTGGCCATTTCGAGCACAAAGAGATCTTCAAAAACGTCGCGGTGATTCATTGCGATTGCACGGTTGAAGGATGGAATGGCCCCACCACGTCTGCTAGGTGAGTCATTTTTGAACTCGGCTTTGATCGCGGCAATTCCTGTAGATTACTGAATCCGTGGCCCGCGTCGAGAATCCCAGCTCGCTCAACTGCCAGCCGTTCCATTGCGAGTGCCACACCGCAGGAGTACGGCAAAGCGGAGAGCGGCGGCTATGCAAGTGTTTTCGGCTAAATTGACGGGATTCCAGGCTCCAGGGAAAATTTCGACGGACGTTTGAGATTGCTCTGCCGCCGGCGAGACTGGCACCCAAGCCAATTTCACCCCGCTGCCGGATCGCGGACTCCGACGCGAGACTCACGTTTCCCAACGGCATGGTTGTGCCGGGGTGAACCGCTACTGGCGGCCTTGGTGGCCCCAACGCGGTTTCCCTCGCTCACGCGTCGGGCTTGGATGGGAGTCTCGTCAGCAGATGGCCGTCATCAGGCCGGTGTGTTTGCGAAAGGATTCGCCTCGGGCCGCGAACACTGCGGTCGCGGCATGAAAGCAGGCGTAGTAGGCCCTGGAACGCCCGAGGCGAAAAACCCGCCTTCCAACGCGAATCGCGATTCAGCCAAACACTCCTCCGCAAACGCCCGTTCGGCAGCCACCGTGGCTTGTCTCGACTCCTCGCCTGTCATCGCGAATACACCTCGATCCCGTCGGCATCGATCTACAGCCGGAGTGGCGTCGCTTGGTCGATGCCTTTCCACCATTGCTGATGCGACCGCACGACCAACTGAACGGCGAGACCATGCTCTAGGCCCACTTGCCATGCGGTTTCCTGCGTCGCATTTTCCTCTGCAGCATCGACCGGCAAACTCGTGATGGCGAGCAGATCGATGTCGCTCTCGGAGTCGTCATCGCCGCGGGCCTTTTGAGCCAAAAAGGATCACTCGTTCCACTGGTCAGCGGTCACGAATCGCCGCGACCGTCGCCACGAGGGCAGCCCGATCGGTGTCGGCGAGTGCCAGAAGGGCAGGCGAGTGGCTAGCCATAGCAGGTATCATACTGCCGAGGAACGACCGCCCGCCACCACAGGGATCGCCGCGAATTGATCGAAGGAGTCAAACGGCTTTGGCTGAATAGGGCCGCGGTTGACAGCCTGTCGCGGAGTAGTATACTCGCGTTCACTTACCTCGGCTTTTCTGGCCGTGGCCGAATGAGACTCCCGAACGAGACGAACCCGCTGAAAGGAGAATAAAAATGGTCAGTATCGCAGACATGACGGCGCACTATCGGCAGGCGTTCGACGACCATCAGGCGAAGGTGCTCGCGGAGGCAACGGTGCAGATCGAAGCCGATCTCGTGCGTCGGGAAGACTTTTCAAAGCTCACCGCCACGGTCGGGCGGCTGGCCGACGCTCAGGAACGGACCGAAGAACGGATGAACCGACTCGCCGACGCGCAGGAACGGACCGAGGAGCAGATGAAGCAACTGGCCGCCGCGCAGCAAAGGACCGAGGTCGAGATCCACGAACTGTTCGTGGCCCAGAAAGAGCTGACCTGGACCATGAAAGACGTCCACAAGCAGTTCGGCGGGCTGGCTCGCTCGGTGGGCCACGGCCTCGAAGCCTACGCCATGGAGCGGATCCCGCGGATTCTCGCCGAACACTGTGCGTTTGTGACTGAATCGTCGGTGCCCGAGACAATCTACGCCGACGATCGTGGCAACGAGATCGACATCGTCTGCCGCGGCACGATCGCCGGCTGCCCCGCCGCCGTGCTCTGCGAGGTGAAGACGAACATCACCGGTCACGAAGTCCGCGAATTCATGGAGACGTTTGAACGGGTGCGGCCACAGCTGGCTCGTGACGAAAAGATCGACCCCACCGATATCCACCCGCTCTTCTTCGGCTACCGGGCCGGCCCCGACTCCCGCCGCCTGATCGCCGACTTTGGTGCGTGGCTCGCGTTTCCCAAGGGGATGATCGTGCCGGGGTAAACGGCTGTTGCTACGCGGCGGTGAGCCCGCAGCCTGATCGCGGGCACGGCGGACTTGAAACACTCTCCCTGGGGCGATGCGACAATCATGCCAGAAGTCTCGCGATTCCTGGGAATTGTCATCGGTGTCTTTCCTCGTGACCATCCGCCGCCACACTTCCACGCCGTCTATGGCGAATACCAGATCACCGTTGAGATCGAGACGGGGACGGTCACCGGTCATTTTCCTCGCCGGGCACTGCGAATGGTCGAAGAATGGCGGGAACTCCATCAAGAAGAGCTGTTAGAGAACTGGAACCTCTTGCAAGCAGGCTTTCCGGGGCACAAGATCGATCCTCTGGAGTAACTCTCATGATTCCCAAAATCGTCGCCGCGGTGCACGTGGCGGGCTATGTGATCCACCTTCGCTTCGCTGATGGAACGGAGGGAGACGTTGATCTCTCGACGGAGTTGTACGGGGAGCTTTTTGAACCCCTGAAAGACCCGAATGTGTTTAAGCGATTCAGCGTTGATCCGGAGTTTCACACGCTCTGTTGGCCAAACGGAGCGGATATTGCCCCTGAGTTTCTCTACGAAAAGACCAAAGTAGCGGCGTGAAGAGAGGCTCCTCGCTCGCGCTTCGGGCTTGGATGGGGCCGGGGAATCCCGTAGCTTACGCTCAGGGCTTTTTATGGGGGGGCGCGGCGTATTTCGCATACAAGCCCCCGGCGTGAGCCGGGGGCTTACGGATCGCTCGATCACCGACCTCACCCCGCCCAGAGGCCCGTGGCCTTGAGGATCTCGAGCGTGAGGATGATCGCCACGCCCATCAGCGATTCTCCCGCGATCAACCCGCTCGACACCGGCACAGTATAGGTCTCTGCAGCCTTCGGGGCTGTTCGCGCGGCAATCCACGCGACGAGCGCTCCCACGAACATCGCGATCGAGTTGAAGGCCGGTATCACCCCCGCAATCCCCAGCCCCGTCGTCGAAGGAATCCACGGCCTCCACTTTTTCGGTGCATACTCCTCCAGGAGCGTGAGCACCACGCCGAGCACGGCCCCCACCAGGATCGCCGCCAATGCGCCCTTCGGCAGGGCATGCAGCCCCTGCGCGAGCAGCCGCGCCACCCCCTCCCAGACCTTCGCAGCCGGCGCAGGCAGCTCCGCCGACCCAAGCCGGCCGGGATTGCTCTGCACCACGAAGATATAGGCCGGCACCGAAATCAGCGTGCCAGCCACCACGCCAAAAAGCTGCGAGATCGTCTGCTTTCGCGGATTGCCGCCGAGCAGGTAGCCGCTCTTCAAGTCGGTGAGCAAGTCGGCCGCATGCGAGGCCGCACCCGACGTGATGCAGGCCGTCATGAGATTCGTCGTGATGTTCGACGGCGCAATCACTCCATACAGCAACTGCGTGATCTTCCCCATCGCTCCGATCGGCGTGATGTCGGTCTCGCCCGTCGCCCGTGCCGCCACGATCGACAACAGAAACGTCACCAGCACCGCCAGGATTCCCATCCACCAGTTGATGCCAAAGAGAAAATGGCCGAGCACCACGCAGGCGGTGCCCGCCAGGCCCACGCCCACCACGAACCAGGAGGCCGGCACCTCGATGTGGGCCAGTTCGTCATCGATCCGCTCACGGCTCTCGCCACCGCCGAAGATTCCCGCGACCGTGCCCGACAGCCCGGCAAACGCCCGCAGCACCGTCCGCCATTTGAGCGCGAACGACAAAAGCCCGCTCGTCACCATCATCGCCGTCGCCGGCCAGAGCACCCACGACACGATCCCCTTGTAGCCGGGCTGCACGATCCCCTCTTTGACGAGGATCGGGCCGATGATGCCGAAGCAGACGATCGAGCCGATCAGCATCGACGCCGCCACCCGCAGCCCCATGATCGCGCCCGCCGCCAGCATGATCAGCGAGCCCTCGATTCCGATCGTGTATTTCGTGAGCAGGTCGCGGCCGAGCGCCGTCGGCAGAAAGGGCAACTCCGCCGGGAAGGCATAGGCGGCGAGCGACTTCACCGCCCCGAAGAGATCCCGCCAGACCGCGACCACGGCGCCGACGACCCCCGCGGCGAAGAGCGACCGCGCCTTCACCACCGCCTCGCCCCCGGCCGTGTGCATGCTCTTGAGCGTTTCGGCGGTGGCGATGCCCGAAGGGAAGGGGAGCTGATCGATGTTGATCAGCTGCCGCTTGAGCGGGATCGCCATGAACACGCCCAGAAACGAGAGCGCCCCCAGCCAGAGCATGATCTCCCACCACTGCATCAGCCGGCCGGTGGTGAGGTAGAGCGCAGGGAGCGCCGACACGAGCCCCGCGCTCGACATGTAGCCGGCGGCGCTGGCGGCGCTACTCATCGTGTAGTTTTCGAGCGTCGTGAACGGCCGGTTTCTCCACGCCGGCACCACCCGCTCCAGCACCGAAAAGACGGCGTAGGCGATGATCGACGCCGTGATCGTCACGCCCAGCCCCCAGCCGGTCTTGAGCCCCACGTAGAGATTCGAGATCGACATCACGCCGCCGATGATCATCCCGGTGATCACCGCGCGGGGCGTGAGCTGGACGGCGTCGTCGCCCGCGTAGACGTTGGCAAGCCACCACCGCGCGGCCTCGCGCTCGTCGTCAAACGGCGGATGCTGGGAGCCGTGGCTTTCGTCTGGCATGAAGCAGGGCCCCGATTCGTCGCTTGGCAACAGCCCGTGAATGTAAGCCGTGGCCGCGAGTTTTCAACGTGCGACTTCCGAGCCCCACCGTGGCCGCGAGTTTTCAACTTGCGGATTCCGGGGCCGGAGTCACGACAAGATGGAATCTCATCGCCACGGGGGAAGGGGCGGAGTCACGACACGATGGAATCTCGTCGCCACGGGTGAAGAGCGGGCTGTCGCTCGTCGCTCCGGTCAGAACACGTCCAAATGGAAATGGTGACCCTGATAGTAGCGGCGCGACTTCGGAAGCTCGTTCTGCCACGCGCGGTTGTAGACCGGCACCCGCATCTCCTGTGGATAGCGGTAGTAGAGGTCGTTGGCACTCTGCTGGTAGCTGTCCGCGTAGAAATTGTGCGGATACCACACATACGGATAGTGGTAGAAGCGGTTCCAGTCGGTGGCGTTGTAGGAGTTGCCCCACTGGTGGCCATAGGCCTGCTGGCCGACGGCCGGCGGCTGGGCGTGCGCTGCCGGCGCCGCCATCATCATCATGGCCCCGGCCAAGACGGCCGTGCCAAGCATGGATCGCATCATCGGATTGTCCCCCCTGAAGATCCCGGACTCACGGAAGATATCGGCCGGCCGCAGGACCGTTCTTCACGGAAAAACCGGCAGGGTCGGAAAACCCGGCGGGAAAGTGACGGTGGTCCGCCGGGACTGCAGATGCTTCTTCGCTCTCGCACCGATACCAGGCCCGGATTGGGCCCGGATTGCCGGGTCAGCACCAGCCGACGGAGGTCAGCCAAGAAAAAAAGAAAGATTTCGTTTTTTCGTGAACACAGCCGTTCAGGCCTTCGCCGCCGGGAGCCGGCCCTCGGCCAACTCCCGATCCCACTGCTCGATCAGCGGCCAATGCTGGGCGCAGGTGCCGAAGTCGGCCAGTTGAAGATAGCCACGCAGCCGCTCGAGGGTCTTCGCAAGGAGGCGGTCGTCTTTCTTGAAGATCGGTCCGTGGCTGGGAAGGAGCCACTCAACGTCGCTCGCCGCGATCCTTTCGAGCGACTTGATGAAGGCCGGAATGTCACTGCCGTGGTGGGCATCGATCGCGCCCACGGAACCATCCCGGTAGATGTTGTCGCCCGAGAGCAGCAGGTTGCCCAGCCGAAAGGCGAGTTGGCTGTCGGTGTGGCCCGGCGTGTGCCAGACCTCGAGCTTATGGCTGCCGACCTCGATCGTGGCACCATCGATCACCTCGCGATCGACCTTCACAACAGGCATGTCGAGGTGGACGTTCTGCGCGGCGATCTCAGCGAAGGTCTTGATGCGGTCGCCCGTTTCCAGCGACTCGACCGCCAGCGGATGGGCCAGCACCGGGGCCTTGAGAATGCCCTTTGCTTTCGCCAGCCCCTGAATGTGGTCGACGTCGGCGTGTGTGGCCACGAGTGCACGGCACTGCGACAGCGGGAAGTCCATCTCCCGGATCATCTCCACGATCTCGTCGACGCTCTCCTCGTAGCCGATGTCGATGAGTGCCCAGTCGCGGTCGTCGTAGACCAGGTAGACATTGCAGCCGATCCGCCAGCCGGCCTGGTAGTTCATCTCGATCACACCGGGGAAGACAGGACGACGTTCGAGCATGGTGGTGGATGGTCTGCGCGAGGGAAAATCGGCCGGGAAGGACTGTCCGGGTTCCCCGGCCGGGTTTGCGACAAACGGCGGCGGAAGACACACTGGACATCGAAGTTTAGACGTTTTTCATCCAAAGTGTAGCGCGATGGCATCTTTCGCTCGAACGGGGTTTGCGGCGTGGGCCGGCGGTGTGGAAGAGCTGTGCGTTTTGGTCGACGCCCTGCGACCGCTCGCCCGCTCGCTCGGGGCACCGGATCCGCAGGCCGACGACTGGTATGGCGTGCTCTTCGGCAAACTCCGGCCGCAGGTCTCTCGGGAGCCCGTGCTCGTCGCCGCCGTCTGCGGCGGCACCAACACCGGCAAGAGCCTCGTCACCAACACGCTCGTGGGCACGGAGATCAGCCGCTCCGTGCCGGAGGCGGCGCGGACCCGGCACCCGGTCGCCAGCCTGCCGCAGGGGCTCGCCGCCCGCACCGATCTCGCGGCGCTCTTTCCCGGCTTTGCGCTCGCGCCGTGGCAAAGCGTGCAGGATGCGATCGACCTCGGGCCGGACGCGAGCGGCAACGCCGACCGGCTCGTATGGCGCGAGGACTCGAGCGGAAGGCAGCCCGCCCGCCTCGTGCTTCTCGACACCCCCGACATCGACGGCACACTGCGGGAGAACTGGCACCGCGCGGAACTGGTGCGGAACGCCTGCGACGTGATCGTGGCCGTGCTCACGCAGCAGAAATACAACGACGCCGCCGTGCGTGATTTCTTCGCCGCCGCGGCTGCTGCGGGGAAAGCCGTGGTCGTCGTGTTCAACATGATCGATTGGCCGCGGCAGCGAGACCGCATCGGCGGCTGGCTGGCGACCTTCGCGGCCGAGACAGGCGTCGCATCTCTGGCAGTCTACGCCGTGCCCCATGACTTTCGCGCAGCCGAGGAGGGACGGATCGCATTTCATCCCCTGCCGGAACTCACACCCGACAACGCCACGATCGACCTGGCCACCCGATTGGCAGACTGCGACTTTGATGCGATCAAGCTGCGGGCGATGGAAGGTGCCCTTCGCATCGTGCTCGATCCGACCGCCGGGGCCGGCAACTGGCTCGACTCCTTCGAAACGAGTGCGAAGGAATGGCGCGAGGCGAGACGCCTGCTGACCGACGAGGCACGCGTGCGGGTGGAACTGCCAACCGCGCCCCGCGAGATCGTCTGGAATGAGATCTGGCAGTGGCTCGAGCCGCGGCGGTCGGGACTCGACCTCACCGTCAGCAAGGTCTATCGCGTGGCCGGCAAGGGTGTGGGTTGGGCGGCACGGCGGATGGGACTGGTTCGCAGCGAGGAGGAACGCCGCGAGGATTTCTCGACGGTTGAACTGGCGGCCCTCAAACAGGCCCTCGGCGATTTTGTCGAACGGCTCGACGACGCCTGCCGCCGCAATCCGCGGCTCGCCGCGATGCTCGGCGAGCGGCTCGTGGATGCCGACCGGGCGGCCTGGTATGCCGATCTCGAACGCCGCCATGCGAGCCTGCCCCTGGTGTCGGAGGACTACCGCACGTTCGTCCGCAGCGAGCTCGACCGCTTCGCGAAGGAAAACCCCGGCATGGTGCGGTTCATCCTCACGGGGCTCAACGTGGGCGCAGTGGCGCGACCGGCGATCACCGTGGCGCTCGGCATGGCGGGCGCGGCGGCGGTGCCCGCGGCAGCGGCCTCGGCCGGAGGACTTTCCGTGCTCGTGCACCATGTCGGCGACGTCGTCGTCGGCACGGCTGCGACGATCGCCGGCGAAGGGGCGCTCGGCCTCACGGTGGCCGGCCTCAAGCCGCTCATCGAGACACTCTTTGCCGGCTGGTCGGCGGAACGAGGCCGTGTGCTCGCGGAGACATTGCACGACGTCGTGCTCGGCGACCGGTTGGAGGAGATCGACCGCCTCGCCAACGCGGCCGCGGCACCGGAGGTAACGCAGGCACGGCGGCTGCTGGCGGACATCGGCCGTGACATCGGTCGGGAAGGGGTCCGGGAGGTCGCCCAATGAACGAACAAGAGGAACCGTCGCGTCGCGAGCCGGTCGACTTCGCCAGCTTCGACGAACTGGTCGAGTCGCTTGCCCGCTGGAGTGGGTCGCTGCCGGAGTGGACACCCGCGCGTGCTGTGCGGGCCGAATGGGAACAGATCGAGCCGCGACTCGATCGCGCCCGCCGTGAACTGTCGAGAATGCTCGTCGTCGGCGTGATCGGCGGCACCGGCACCGGCAAGAGCACGCTCGTCAACGCGCTGGCCGGATGCGAACTGAGCCCCGCGGGCGACATCGCGAGGCCAACCACGATCAATCCGGTCGTGGTCGCGGCCCGCGACGTCGATCTCTCCTGGCTGCCCGTCGACGCGATGAACGCCCGCGTGGTCCGCAGCGACGCGGCCGCAGTCGCCAACATCGTCCTCGTCGACTGCCCCGACCCCGACACGCAGTCGGAGTCGCGGCCCGCAGGCGGCCAGCCGCACAGCCCCGCGCGACCCAGCGACACGAACCACAACCGCGATCTTCTGGAGGCCGTGCTCCCCGCCTGTGACGTGCTGTTGCTCGTGTCGACCGCGCAGAAATACCGCTCGTGGGTCGTCGCCCGCGAGGTCGTTGCGTTTGCCCCGGGCCGTCCGCTGCTCTTCGTGCAGACCCACGCCTCGCGGGATCCCGACATCCGGGACGATTGGCGGCGGGAACTTGAATCGCAGGGCTTCATCGTGCCCCAGATCTTCCGCCTCGACGCGGTCGAGGCGGCAACGCGGACCGCCGCGGGACTCGAGCCCGACGCCGGCTTCCGCGAACTGGTTGCCGCTATCGACGTGGAACTGGTGGGGCGGGCCGCCCGCCGCGTTCGCCGCACCGGGAGCCTCGATCTGGCCGGCTGGTTTCTGCGGCAGTCGCGGGAAGGCCTCGCCCCGCTGCGGCCGCCCGTGGCACAACTCGCCGCCGGCGTGGCGAGCGAACGCGCGAGGCTGGAAGGGGTTCTCGCGAAGTCGGTTGGCACACGCCTGCGTGCCAGCCGCACAAGCTGGCAGAGGATCCTGACCGCCGAGATCGTGGAACGGTGGCATGGCGGACCGTTTGCGACCTTTCTCCACGTCGTGGAATCGATCATCGCGTTCTGGCCGCGCATGCGGGCCGCCGGCGGCGGCTTGATCAGCCGACTGCTCTCCGGACAGCCGGTCGCGGTCATTCCCGCGGGGCAGAGCGGTTGGCAGGCGGTCGAGGAACTCGGACTCTCCGCAGCGGAAGTCGAACAGTCGCGGAGCGTGCTCTGCGGTCTCGCCGCGCGGGCGCGGCTGACCGAGCCTCTGGTGGGGCGGGCCCGGCTCGACGAATCCCACGTCACCGCGACCGTCAGCACGCTGATCGATCGAGCAGGGGCCTGGCTTTCCTCCGGCATCGATCGCCTCGTCGCCGACCGGCGCGAGCGGATCGATGGGCCGGTGTTTCGCTGGGTGTGCGAGGCGCTTTTTTCGGGACTGCTCGTTGCGGTGCTCGTGCGGGCGGGCTGGAATTTCTTCGTCGGCCATCTGTGGCAGGGCCGCGCCGTGGATGGCGGCGGATTTCTGCAGGAGGCGTTTGTCTGGGCGATCCTCTGGGGATTCCTGCTGCGTTGGATCGCGTTTGCCCGTGTCCGCGTCGGGCTCGACAACGACATCCAAACGCTCGTCGCCAGGTTGCCCGATGCCCATCTGACCGATCCCCTGCTGGCCGACTTTGCTAGTGCCGCAGATGCTGCGGCGACGTTCATCGAACAGGGCGACCGTCTCGGCCGCGATCACGAGACGCTCGTCACCCGTCTTGCCGAGCCCGGCGGCGGTCTCGGTCGCCTCCGCGGGGACTCGCGATGAAGAGCCTGCTGGTCGCCGTCGTCATCATCGGCTGCCTGCCTGCGGCGACCGCCGCCGCTGACCTCGACGCGGTGCTTTCACGCGGCGAGCTGATCTGGGCCGCCGATCAGGAAGGGGGCGGGCCCCATGTCTTCCCCGACCCTGCCGATCCGCGGCGGCTGACCGGCTTCGAGGTCGAACTCGCGGCGCTGCTTGCGGAAGAGTTGGGAGTGAAGCCGCGGTTCCAACAGGGGCAATGGGATCGTCTGCCATTGCTCCTGGGACGCACCGCCGACTGCGTCATCAACGGCATCGAGCTGACGCCGGAACGCCGCCGCGACTACCACTGTTCGCGGCCCTATTTCGCCTACAGCCTCCAGGTGCTCGCCCGCCGCGACGGTCCTGTGGATGCCCTCGAGAAGCTCGGCGTGCCGGGGCCCAAGGGCCGCTGGCGCGTGGGCGTGCTCACCGGTTCGGCCGCCGAGAGCGTCATGCGTTCGCGTTCCGATCTGGAAGCCGACGTGATCGGCTACGACGGCACGATCGACTCGCTGGAGCAGGTATCGACGGGCGTGCTCGATGCCGCCGTGATGGATGACTGTATCTTCAATTTCTACGCCGATCGCTTCAATCGCGTGCGAGCAGTGGATCGGCCTTTCGCCGGCGGCTTCTATACGATCCTCACGGCCGACGACACGCCGAGGCTCTCGGCGGCGATCGATGCCGCGCTCGGGCGGCTCATCGCCGACGGCCGGCTCAAGGCGTTGTACGATCGTTGGGATCTCGCCGGCCGGCAGCAGATGCTCCTGGTACGCGATGCCGCCGAGATTCCTGCCGCCAGCCGAAAGTCGCTCGGCGAACTCTGCCGCGACACTCTTCCGCTCTTGATCACGTCGGCCGGAATGACCGTGCTCCTGTCGTGTCTGTCCTTTCCGCTGGCCGTCGGCATCGGTCTGGCGGTCGCCGTCGGCCGGATGTATGGGCCGGCCTGGCTGCGGCCCCTGCTGACAGGCTACGTCGAAGTGCTCCGCGGCACGCCGCTCATGCTCCAGCTCTACGCCATCTTCTTCCTGCTTCCGAAGATCGGCCTCACCCTGCCGGCACTGGTGGCGGCGGTCATCGGCCTGGCGCTCAACTACTCGGCCTACGAGTCGGAGATTTATCGTGCCGGGCTCAAGGCGGTGCCGTTGGGACAGTTCGAGGCGAGCCTGTCGCTCGGGCTCACGAAGTGGCAGGCCTTGCGGCACGTGCTGGTGCCGCAGGCGGTGCGGATCGTGATGCCGCCGGTGACGAGCGATTTCATCGCGCTCTTCAAAGACACGAGCGTCTGCTCGGCGATCACCGTGGTTGAACTCACCAAGCGGTACAGTGTGCTTGCGCTTTCGTCCGGCCGGATCGTGGAACTGGCGGTCGTCACCGCCCTGCTCTATCTTCTGATGAGTTGGCCGCTGGCGTTGCTCTCGCGCTGGTTCGAACGACGCCTCGAACGGCCGGCCGCGGGCAGCGGTGGCTCGGAGGGCTGACTGAAACGTGATCACGGTGACATCGCTGACAAAGTCGCGGGCGCAGGGCCGCGTGCTCGATGACGTAAGCCTGGCGGGGGCCGAAGGCACCGTCACCGCCCTCGTGGGCCCGTCGGGCAGCGGCAAGAGCACGCTGCTGCGGTGCTTGAACGGACTGGAGACGTTCGAGTCGGGCCTCATCACCATCGCCGGCCATCAGCTCGGGGCGGGGCAGCATGCCGCTGCCGATTTGGAGCGACTCCGCCGCGATGTGGGGATGGTGTTTCAGCAATTCAACCTCTTCCCGCATGTTTCGACCGTCGACAACGTAGCCCTCGCGCCACGCGTGGTGCTGGGGATGTCGGCGGCCGACGCCAGAAGCCGCGGCCTCGAACTGCTCGGACGGGTGGGGCTCCGGAGCTTCGCCGACGCACGGCCGTCCACGCTCTCGGGCGGCCAGCAGCAGCGGGTGGCGATCGCCCGGGCATTGGCGATGCGGCCGCGGGTGCTGCTGTTCGACGAGCCGACCAGCGCGCTCGACCCGGCGATGGCGGCGGAGGTCATGGAGGTGATCGTCGAACTGGCCCGGGCCGGACAGACGATGGTGGTGGTCACCCACGACCACGGCTTCGCCAGGCGAGCCGCATCGCAGGTGGTGGAACTCGCCGCCGGCCGGGTCGCCAAGCAGGGGCCCGCGGCGGCCGTGCTCTGAGCAGTGGGGGTCGGGAAACCGCAAGTTGGAAACTCGCGGCCACGAGGGGGGCCGGGAAACCGCAAGTTGGAAACTCGCGGCCACGAGGGGGGTCGGGAAACCGCAAGTTGGAAACTCGCGGCCACGAGGGATTCAGTCCTCGCGGCCACGGTGCAGATCGCTCGCCAGAGTGGCGCAAGAAAAAACTCCGCCCGGGACTTTTGGTCCCGGGCGGAGCTCACTGGCCGAAGTCGGGCAACAGATCTCCGATCGACCTATCGACCGATCATCACTTGGCGGAAACCGTGCGGCTCACCGCCACCACCTTGCCGGCGGTCTGCTTCCTGGCAGACGCATCGGGCGTGGGGGCCGGGGCAACCGCCGGGGTCGAGTCGCAAGCACTGCATGCACCGCAGGCAGGCTCGGCACCGCAGCCGGGCTCGCAGCAGCCAGCGCCAGCACTGCAGTCGGGCTCGCAGCACGACTTGTGGCAACGGCTCTTCTTCGCCTGGTGGATAGCCTTCAGCAGGTCAACGATCCGGTGCTTCTTCTTGCAGCAACCCTTCGCAGCACCGCAGCTCGGCTCGCAGCAACCGGCACCAGCGTCGCAGGCCGGCTCGCTGCAGCCGTTGCCGGCACCGCAAGCAGGTTCAGCGCAACCGTTGCCAGCACCACAGGCCGGCTCGCAGCAGCCGTTACCAGCGTCGCACGCCGGCTCGCAGCAGCTGTCCGCACATCCATGGTGCCGCTTCTTGCAGGCGAACAGACCCTTCAGACCGCCGAAGAGGTCATGCTTCTTCTTGCAGAAGCCTTTCCCAGCACCGCAGCTCGGCTCGCAGCAGCCCGCACCTGCGTCGCAGGCCGGCTCCGCACAACCATTGCCAGCACCGCATGCCGGTTCGGCACATCCATTGCCGGCACCGCAGCCGGGATCGCAGCACCCATTGCCACCGGCATCGCAGCCCGGTTCGCAGCACGAGCTGCAACCCTTGTGGCTGAGCATCCGGTCAAGAAGCTCAAAACCAAACGACTGACTACAAACGGTGACACCGAGAACCAGCGCACCGAGGAACAACATACGCTTCATCGAGCCACA
>JBIIMX010000158.1:0-7129 GCA_044337765.1 Pirellulales bacterium
ACGCCGCGATCCGCGAGTCCGTGCTCGGGGACAGCGCTCCCGACCTCATCTTCGTGCTCTGCTACCACCAAGCCAAGGGAATGCGGCGGGCCATCCAAGATCGTGGCTGGCACACCCGCCTGATCGCCTCGTGGAACAACGGCTGGCCAAGCCGCGAGGCCGATTTCCGCAAGGTGTTTGCCCACGCCGATGCGGTGCTGATCAACAACCGCGAATATTGGGAGCAGTCAGGGAGGCCGGCCGGCAGCGTGCCGATCGCGAATGGGGTCGACTTGAAGACCTTCCGCCTGTCCCGGCCTGTCGAGTCGCGGAAGCCGCGAGTGATCTGGTGCGGCTCGGAATACCACCGCCAACTCAAGGGCTACGACGATCTGGTCGTACCGCTTTTTTCCCGGTTGCGTGAAGAGGGGATCGACTGCGAGGCACTGCTCGTCGACTCGCAGCGGGCTGAAAAACGCAGCCCGAAAGAAATGTCCGATTGGTACAACTCCGCGACAGTGCTCGTCGTGGCCAGCGAAACGGAGGGCACTCCGAATCCGGCGTTGGAGGCGGCAGCCTGCGGGTGCACGCTGGTCTCCACCCGCGTGGGCAACATGCCTGAATTGATCCGCGATGGCGAGAACGGCTTCCTCGTCAACCGTGATCTGGAAAGCCTCTCCCAGGGGGTGCGGAAGGCCGTGGCAGGTCATGCGGGCCTCGCGGCACAACTTCATCGCGACATTCAGAGTTGGGACTGGACGGGCCGCGCGGCAGACTTTTTCGAGTTCTTCCGTGGCGTGGTGGCCGGAAAAGAAAGCCCCACACCGCCGAGCGAATGCCAAACGGATGTGCGGCCCGATCTGCCAGATCTGTCGTCAGAAATGACCGTCTTTGTCTCTACGGTGGGGGCGGCCAGTTTTCCAGAGTGCATGGCCCGTCTTGAGCGACAGGACAGCCGGTTTCGTCTGGAGGTGATCGAAGGGGTCGCGCCGATGTCGGCGGCGTTTCAACTGATGATGGACCGCTGCCAGACCCCGTACTACATCCAGGTGGACGAGGACATGCTCCTGCATCCGCATGCGGTGCGGGTGTTACATGAGAGGATTCGCACCGCCGATCTGGCGGTGCCGCTGGTCGTCGCCTGGCTGTGGGATGCCCATCTGGGGCATTGCATCCAGGGGGTGAAGGCGTTCCGGCATTCGATTGTGAGTCGCTATCCATTCGCGGACGTGCAGTCGTGCGAAAAGGATCAGTTACGACGGATGGCGGAAGATGGCCACCACCACCAAAGACCTCCTGAAACCAACCCCACCCAACACGATCCAGGCACGCTCGGCCTGCACGGCACCCACTACGACGCGCAGAGCATCTTCGAACGCTATTCCACCCTCGAGCAGCGCAGACGCCGCCATCCCGACAAGCTCGCCTGGTTCGAGGCCCACGGCGGCGACTTTTTGCGACGTTTCCGCGACGACCCCAGCGAGGTGAACCTGATGGCACTGATGGGAATTCTCGCCGGACGCCTCGCCCCCGACGACACCCCGGGCGAAAAGGACTTTCACACCTACGGATCGCTGCCCGGCCTTCGCGAGGCTCTCGTCTTTCATGCTGCCTGCATTCAGACAGGGCAGCCTGCGGAGCGCACCGATGAACGCCGGGGATGACGAAGCGCCGCCTCCGGTAGGAAACTGGCCGGCGGTCACGGTGGTGGTGCCCGTGTTCAACGGAGGCTCATGCATCGGCGACTGCATCGAAGCGTTGCTGGCTCAGCAGTATCCAGGGCCGGCCCCCGAACTGATCATCGTCGACAACGGATCGACTGACGCCACGCCCGCGGTCCTTCGCCAGTATGGCGAGCGGATCCGGACCCTGCACGTGACGCAACGAGGCTCGTCGCCAGCTCGGAATGCAGGTATTCTCCGCGCGAGCCACGAACTGATCGCGCTCACCGACGCCGATTGCGTGCCCCGAACCGACTGGCTCAAGGAACTCGTTGCGGCTTCCCAGGCCGATACGGAGGCTTCGTTCGTGGGAGGAGCCATCAAGGGGATCAAGCCCACCAATGCGATCAGCGCGTTCGCCGAGTCGCTGTTTGACCAGCGACGGGCGATTCTGGAAGACAAGCCACCCTATATCATCACGGCCAACCTGCTGGTGCGCCGCCGCGACATGCTCCGCTTTGGGCTGTTCAACACCGCCTATCCACGTGGGCAGGATACGGAACTCGCCTGGCGATCGCACTATCTGCACAACGCCCGGTTCGCCTACGCCGATCGAGCCGTGGTCGATCATGTCAACATCACGACGTTCGCCGGCTTGATCCACAAGGGGGTGCAGCATGGCCAGGGATCGGCCCGGCTGTGGAACGATTTCCAGCCGCACCATCGCCGATCGGTAAAGGCCAGACTCCGCCAGACCAAGCCATTCGTGGATGCCATACGCGAGACTTGGAGGCTTTGCCTCCGGCCATGGCTGGCCTGGGGAGACCGCGGTTGTGATCCCTTTTATGCCGCCTGGTTTCGCCTGGCCCGCCACCTGTCGTTCGTCCGCCATACGCTGCGACCGAAGCCGCTCGCCGCCCCACAGCCGGATCGGGCGACGATCGTGATGCCGCTCTTGCAGCAGCACGATGACTGGCTCGAGCAGGCGGTGCTCTCGGCACTGTGCCAGACGGTGCCGGTCTCCGTGATCGTGGTGACATCACCAGCCACGCCAGCCTCGAACCGAGCCGTGCTTCACACAATCGCTACTGCCCATCCAAGGCTGCGCGTGATCGAACGTCCCCCCGACGCCGGGTTTGCCGAGGCGATCAACCACGGATTTCGTGAGGCACGTTCGCAGCGGGTCGGGCTCCTGCTCAGCGACGACTGGCTCTCGCCTGAGACGGTGGAGACGTGCCTAGCCCGCGACGCCGACATCGTGGGCACCGCCCGCGTCGCCTACGATGCCGATGGCAAGCAGGTACTCTGGCAGACTGGCAGCGATCACGACCGCTTTGACAAGCTACCCGACCACCAGGCACGTGCGAGCTACATCGGTCACTTTCTTTTGTTTCGCCGAACCGCCTTTTTGGCCGCGGGGGGAGTCGACCCCGAGATCGGCCTGACCGGCGCGGATGATTACGACCTCATCTGGACGATGCTGGAGCACGGGGCGAGTGTGAGCCTCGTACCGCAGGCCCTCTATCACTACCGCGACCACGACGGCCAGCGTCTGACGATGCGACGCCAGGAGGACCAGATCCGCGATCTGCGGAAGATCCTCACCAAGCACGGGGTGCCGACGGACGAGATGGAGCGACTGGTGGCCGCAAAGGCCAGATGGTATGGCGTCCCCTGCCATGTCGCGATCAAGAATCCCGAATGGTATCGTGGACCGGCCGAGGTGGCGGCCGCCACTGAACCCAACGGGACGGTCGATTTGAAAGCCTTCGCGGCGGCATGGGGACCCGACCTGCGCTCGCTCGTCAATGAGCTTTCCTCGCCGGTGGTCGACATCCAAATACTCACCTCGCAACCCGTCGCAGGTTGTCCGCGGGGCAGTTGGAGACTCCAATTGGCCGATGGCCGACTTCTCAAGGGGCGACGGCTGGAGACCACCGAGAGGGCGAAGCGGCTCTCCACGCTCGCCGGCCTTGTCGAGAAATCGCCGCTTGCGACGGTGATGGCATGCCGCGGGGATGCCCTGCTCGAGGAATGGGTGACGGGGCCGACGCTCGACTCTTTTCCACTCGATTTGGAGACAGCCCAGACGCTGGGTGGGCTGCTCGGCCGACTGGCCGGCAGCGGTGTCACCAGCCCGCTCTTGGAACCGCGCCAGCGCAGCGCGGAGTCGCTCCTGCTCAAGCTGGAGCAAGCGCTGGCCGACCTGTCGGCGGCCGGGGTGGTATCGAACGAAACCAGCCAGCGACTGCTTCGGCGCGCGCGGGAGAACGCCCCAGAGCAGTTGGAAAGCGGCCTGGTTCATCTCGACCTTCAGCCCCGCAACGTGGTGATGACAGCCGACGGCCCGAAGATCATCGACAACGAACTGCTCGACGTGGGCAGCCTCGACATGGACCTGGCCCGCACCTGGTATCTGTGGCCCATGTCGGCGGCGGCCCAGACCCGCTTCCTGCGCGGGTATGAACAGTGGCGCAGCCCCAGAACGTTTCTGCTTTACGAAGTGTTTTGGGCCGTCCACACGCTCGCCTGCGCCGCCGCCTATCTGCAACGCAGTCGGCAGCCGGTTGGTGAACTGCCCAGGGCCCTCGAACGCCTGGCTGGCGGTGAACTACCGCGCCGGTGGCTGGGAACCGTCGATGCCGCGGCGGACCCGGCCGACGAGCGTATTCGAGTGGCCTTCATCTGTGACTATCTCGCGATCGGCGGTCAGGAACGCATCTGCCTCAACCTCGTGCGCGGGCTGGACCGCTCACGTTTTGCGCCCTACGTCTATGCGTTTCGCGGCGGCGCGCTTGCCGCCGCGTTCACGGAACTGGGGTTGCCCCTCCTGATTGGCTCCGACCGCGATCCGCTGGAGGCACAGGCCGACTGGACGGCCCGCGATACCGCGGAAAAGCTGGCGTATCGCGACGTGCTGGCGGCGGCGTTGGCCCGCGATCGTATCGATGCGGCTATGGTATTCGCCTGGCGCGACGGCGTGCCAGCGGCCCAGGCCGCAGGGGTACGGGTGGTGATCGAAAAGCTCGACGGCCCGGCACTGTTGGGAAAAATACCGGACAAGGGCGGGTTTGACCGGGTTGTGGCCGAGTCGGCCACGCTGCGTGATGAACTACTGACTCGACGGGCAGAATTGGGGCTCGACGAAGAACGCATCGAGTGGGTGTTTCCTGGGATCGACCTGACGGAATTTGATCCCGCCCGATTCGACCGCGCGGCCGAGCGGGCACGGCTGGGCTTGTGCGAGACGGATCTGGTGGTCGGCACGGTGAGCCGGTTGATCCCTGACAAGAACATCAAGCTGCTGCTGCAGGCATTTGCCGGTATCGATCCGGCCGTCTGCCCAGGCACTCCCCGACTCCTTATCGTGGGGCCCGACGGCGGGGCGTTGGCTGACCTGCAGACCCGCACTCAGGCTCTTGGCATCAACGACCGCGTGTCTTTTCTGCCGGCCACCGATCGGGTGGCCTCGATCATGGCCACGATCGATGTCTTTGGCATGACGTCGCTGCGCGAGGGCCTGCCGACGGTGATTCTCGAGGCGATGGCGATGGGATTGCCGATACTCACCACCGGCACTGGCTCAATTCCCGAGGTCATGGACGGCAATGGCCTCCTGCTCCCCGGCTTCGGCCCCGAGGGTCTGGCCAACCGCCTGCAAAGACTCCTGTGCGACCCGGAAGTCCGGAGAAAAATGGCACAGCGGAGCCGCGCACTCTCTTCCCGGTTCGCACTGCGGCATTCGATCGGCCGCTACGAAGAGATGATGCTGGAGTGCCTGGCGGACAAGCCGCACCGGTCGTCGTAGAGTGCGCCGGGCGTGGCAGCGCGGGAGCGGGCGAGGGGCCTCATTCGAGAGCCGATCAGCCGTAGAGGTCGATCGCCTGCACGATCTCGTCGAGCCGATTGCTCACGCTCACGGAGCGGTTGGCGAAGCTCGCCCGGCTCACGCCCCGGCTGCCGAGCACCTCGTTGAAGAGCTTTTGGTCGGTGGTGTGGTAGGCCACCGTCGCCGTCGGATCCTTGAGCTGGTGGCCGGTGAGAATGCAGACGACACGCTCGTCCCGCCCGATCACACCCTCAGCCACCAGTTGCCGGGCTCCAGCCACGCTGGCGGCGCTGGCGGGCTCGCAGCCCAGGCCACCGGCGCCCACCTGGGCCTTGGCGTCGAGAATCTCCTGCTCGGTCACCTCGCGGACCACGCCGTCGCAGACCTCGAGCGCCCGCAGGCACTTGTTGAGATTCACAGGCCTGTTGATCTCGATGGCGCTGGCGATTGTGTCAGCCCGCTTCTTGTCGCGGTCGAGTTCGTCGTAGTAGTGGCAGGCGGGAGAGAGATCGGCCCGGCCACCTTCCCAGCGGAGGCCCCGGTTGTGATAGAGCTCATAGAGGGTGTTGGCACCGGCCGCGTTGATGACGGCCAGCCGCGGAACACGATCGATCAGGCCCAGCTTTCGCAACTCGGCGAACGCCTTGCCGAAGGCGCTGGAGTTGCCGAGGTTTCCGCCGGGAACGACGATCCAGTCAGGCACCTCCCACCCCATCGACTCGAGCACCCGGTACATGATCGTCTTCTGGCCCTCGAGCCGGAACGGGTTCACGCTGTTGACGAGATAGATGCCGAGCTTGCCGGCCACTTCCTTGACGCGGGCCATGGCGTCGTCGAAGTCGCCGGCGATCTGGATCGTCAGCGCGCCGTAGTCGAGCGCCTGCGAGAGTTTGCCGTAGGAGATTTTTCCGGAGCCGATGAAGATGATTCCACGCATCAGGCGGGTGACGGCGCAGTAGACCGCAAGCGAGGCGCTCGTGTTGCCGGTCGAGGCGCAGGCGGCGCGACGAGCCCCGATCATGCGGGCGTGCGTGAAGGCCGCCGACATGCCGTTGTCCTTGAAGGAGCCCGATGGATTGAGGCCTTCGTATTCCAGAAAGAGCCGGCCCGGATTCATGCCGATGTAGCCGCCCACGCCATCGGATGCGGCCAGCAGCGTCTGTCCCTCACCGATCGTCACCACCGATTCCCGCGGCGCGAAGGGGAGCAGTTCATGAAACCGCCACACGCCGCTGTAGGCCAGCGGGTCGCTCCGCCGCATCCACTTCCGCTCGAACACCTCGAACGACGTGGGCGGACGAATCCGCTCCCAGTCGTACTCGACGTCCAACAGATTGCCGCAGGATGGACAGGCTGTCAGTACCTCATCGACCGAAAACGTTGCGCCACAGGCAGGCGAGATGCACTGCTGAAACGCGAGATCGGTACGGGAGGCAACGGCCACGATGCGGAACTCCGAGAACATCACACGGTTGAGCGAGATCTACCCTCAGCCACATTGTCGGCACGGGCATGCCGGCGGCTGTGGGAAGAGTTTTGCCAGCGGATCGGCGGTGGGGGGCCGATGTCCGTCGTCCCAAAGCGTAGGTCAAGGTTTTCGGACCAGCAAGAGTTTTCGGTGCGAGCCTTCCGAACGACCGGAATAGACGGCCCCGGCCAG
>JBIIMX010000159.1:0-7095 GCA_044337765.1 Pirellulales bacterium
CGTGAACTTCGTCGCCGACCCGGGCAGGTCGATGAACCCGCTCGCCGGGTCGAACGAGGCCGTTGTGCCGTCGGCACTGATCGAGACGATCGCCGCCTTCTCGATCGACCCGGCCTCCACGCGAAGAATGTCGAGCACGCGGCCATCCGCGGTGGCCACGGCGTTGCCTTCGAGCCAGCCGGTGAATTTTTCGTCGAGCCAGGAGGCATTCCGGGGGATCGCGTTCGAAAAGGTCCAGTTGCCTCGGTCGAGCAGGTCGGCATCCACCGGCACCGACGCCATCATCGCCTGGTATCGTTTGCCCCACTCCTTGCCGCCGCTGGCGTCCTCAACCGCCCGCCAGAGCCTGCCGCCCTGGACGAGCACCGGCATGGGTGCCGTGTGAAACTGGCCGTCGGCGAGCAGGCCCGTCTTCGCGTCGGTGGGATCCGTCCATGAGCGACCGCCGTCGCGACTCCTGCGGATGACGAGCGGGCCATGATGCTTGGTCGGCCCCATGAGATAGAGGGCGCCATCGTGCACGAACAGGTTCGACCAGAAGGCCCCCTCCACCCGCGAGATCTTCGTCCACGTCGTGCCACGATCGACACTCGAAAAGATGTCGGTGACCGCAGCCGTCCACTCGGTGCTCCCAGGGCCAAAGAAATCATGCGCGGTGACATAGCTGCCGTCGGGCAGGATGGCGATCGTCGGACTGCCGACGAATTGCTTCGTGTGTGCCGGCACATGGTCGATGACGACGCCCGGTACCGTAGCGACATCCGCGGCAACTTCGACAGTCTGCGGCACGGCCTTCCCCGTGACAGCCAGACAGGCGATCACGACCACGGCCCGCCAGACATAACTCAGACCCGTCGCATGAAGCATGGCGAGGATTCCCGGGGGGCAACACGAGGAGTATGGCCGACGTCATACCGTCATCCCATACACAAGACGGTCCTGACCTTGCACAGAATGGTACACGCATCACTTCTCGACCGCTGCCATATAACGATTATTCATCCTCCCTGTTTCATTTCACTTGTCTTTTGTGATAAACGTTCGAGCATGGGGACGCACGTCCGAAAACCGACATCGCGACAACCGGTCCGGCCGTTTGCGCCGCCGCTGGATACGGCCGCGATCGAACAGCGGGCGATCGTCGGCGGCCGACAGAGCGTGCGCCGCTACTGGCTGCTCTTCGATTCGCCGCTCGCGCCCGGCCCGGGCTGCCTCGTGCGATCGAGCCGGATCCTCGACAGCTGGGGCATGAGGCCCAGGCTCGAGCAGAATCCGTCATGGCGGCGAACACTCGAATGGTACAGCCTCGTCTATGTCTTTCGGGGCAGCGGCACCTACTACGATGGCAAGGGCAGCCGGTCGTCGGTGATCGCGACGCAGGAGAGCCACCGATGACAGCGCGTGCCACCGCCTACCGCTGGCAGGTCGTGGCCATGCTCTGGCTCGTCTGCTTCTTCAACTACGCCGACCGGCAGGCGATCTATGCCGTCTTTCAAGCACTTCTGCTCGGCATTGCCATTCTCTGTTCACGAAAGCCTTCGACAGCATGATCACCCCGCCCTGCACCGTCGCCACACCAGCAGCCACCGACGTGGTCGCTTCTCCCAAAGCTCATCCGCAGCGATTCCATGGCATCGTGCCGCCGCTGGTCACGCCGCTCGTCACGGCTGACGTGCTCGACATCGCCGGTCTCGAACGGCTCGTTGATCCGGTAGCGGACCGTGTTGCAATTGAAGACGCGGTCCTGCGTTCCACTGCCGTCCGTGGCCTGATAGCTGGGAGGCGTGCCAGGGATGCCAGTGCCCATGAAGATCGAGTTGGCTTTCCCATCCAAGCCCGACGCACCAGCGAGGGAATCCGGGCCTGATTTCTGGGTGATGGATGGCGTTTTCCCTTGCTTGCGCTGCGGGCCTCGATGGGGCACTTCAAACGTTCATGAAAAACTGTCGACTTCAATGTGCTCGGGGTAGTAATTGTGAAAGGCGCGACCGATCTGCCGGAGGTTGTTCCCGCATGTCGAACGCCGGGCCGCCTCCCGGGCGGTCTGCACCGCCGGAAGTAGCAGGCCGACGAGTGTGCCCTCTGCACGCGCCGCGGCTGCAGACTCGGCCTCCGGTCTGGTGATGCGGCGGCCTGCTACGCGACGACCCGCGCCGCCGCTTCCTCGAGCAGCCGGATCCACGGGCCGACGAAGTGGCCGTTGTCGCGGTAGGTGCGGCCGCTCACGAGGTTTTCATCCACCACGCACGCACTGTCGACGAAGATGCCGCCGGCCACCTCGAGGTCGAACCGGCATTTCGCCACGGTGGCCATCTTCCGCCCCCGCACGCAGTCGGCGTAGGCCGGAATCTCGACCCCGTGGCAGACGCTGGCCACCGGCTTGTTCGCACCGAAGAAATGCCGCGTCATCCTCACGAGATCCTCGTCGTAGCGGATGTACTCGGGCGCCCGGCCGCCGCTGAAGAAGATGCCGAGGTAGTCGTCGGGCTGCACCTCGGCGAAGGCGAGATCGGCGTTGATCTGATACCCCTCCCACTCCTTCGTGATCGTCCAGCCGGGCCGCACCTCGTGGAGCACCATCTGATAGGTCCGCCGCTCGGGCGCGATCACGACCGGCTCGAATCCCGCCTCCTGCAGCCGGTAATACGGATAGAGCGTATCGACGGTCTCGGTGGCGTCGCCCACCACGATCAGCACTTTCTGGATTGTTTCACGCGCCATGGATTTCCGCTGCGGGTCTCCTGATACAGCCGGGAGGGTTTTTCGTTCGAGGCCGGCGGAGTGCGATCGTAGTGCCCGGCGCGGCGGCCGGCATTCAGGTTTTCCGTGCGAGCGACGCAGTTTTTGCGGCGGTCGGCCGTGCCGCTCTCACGCGACGCCGTGTTTCCGCCGAAACGCTCCCGGCGTCATCCCGAACTGCTTCTTGAACGACGCAGCCAGGTACTGCGGATGTTCCATCCCGCAGCGGTCGGCGATCTCGGCGAGCGTGAGGTCCGTCTCCACGAGCAGGGCGGCGGCCTCGTAGCCCACGCGGACGCCGTCGAAGGCGACACTCGAGAGCCGCGGCGTCGCCAGCTGACAGAGCGTCTCGTCGTTCTCCACGCCGACCACCGCCACCTCCTCCGGCACGGCGATGCCGGCCCGGCGACAGGCGTCGAGCAACCAGAAGCCGAGCTGGTCGGTGCAGGCAAGGATGCCGACCGGCTTGGGCAGCGCCGCCACCCAGTCGGCGACCCTGTCCTGGTGCCGCTCCCAATCGCTCGGATGCTCACCCGCGGTCCCGCCATGAAAGACGTGACAGATGTGGCCCCGGGCTTCGACATGGCTGCGGAAACCGTCCCGCCGCTCCTCGAAATAGGTCTCGGTGTCCAGGTCGAACACGGCGAAGTGTCGGAAGCCGTTGCCGGCCAGGTGGTCGGCCACCAACCAGGCTGAAATCTGAATGACAATGGCGGGCCCGCGCGGGCACACTGACCGATGCGGATCGGCACGACGCTCGCACGACGGCACCTGGAGGCATCGATGAAGCGGAGGCAGTTTATTCGGAAATCGCTGGCCGCGGCGTCGCTTGCGGTCGTGCGTGCCGGCGCGGCGGCGGAGCCCCAGCCGACGACGGCGGCGCGAGCGGACGGCCAGTGGCCCGGCATCGGCGTGATCGGCCTACGCTACCAGGGCTCGGTGATCGCGGCCCAGGCCAGGCCGCACGGCCGGATCGTGGGCATCGCCGACGTCGATCGGGCCTGCCTCGACCTCACGCTCATCGATGGGAAAGTGACGGGGCAGACGGGCATGACGCCCGCGGAGATCTTCGCCGACGTCGCCGCCGCCGACCGCCACGTCGACTACCGTCGGCTCCTCGATGACAAGCGGATCGACGTGATCCTGATCGGCACGCCCGACCACTGGCACTCGAAGATGCTCATCGACGCCGTGCAGGCGGGAAAGGACGTCTACTGCGAAAAGCCCCTCACGCTCACGATCGACGAAGGCAAGGAGATCCGCAAGGCGGTCCGCGACACGGGCCGGATCGTGCAGGTGGGCTCCTGGCATCGCAGCGACCACCGGTTTCGCACGGCCGTGGAGATGGTGCGGGCCGGCCGGATCGGCAGGCTCAAGCGGGTGGCGGTGGTGCTCGGCAAGAACGAGGTCGGCGGGCCCTTTGCGACGCGGCCCGTGCCGGCGACCCTCGACTGGAACCTCTGGCAGGGGCAGACGCCCGACGTGCCCTACGTTCCCGAGCGTTGCCACTTCAATTTCCGCTGGTGGCAGGCCTACTCAGGCGGCGACCTCACCGACTGGGGCGCGCACCATGTCGATATCGCCCGCTGGGCGATCGGCTCGGAGCCCGTCGAGATCGACGGAAAGGCGAGCTATCCCACCACGCCCGGCGGCTACGACGTGCCGATCGAATATTCGGTGCGGTACCGCTTCGTGAATGGCGTCGAGATGACGGTCGGTGATACCGGCCGCAACGGCATCCTGTTCACCGGCAGCGAGGGGCGGCTCTTCGTCAACCGCGGCACCCTCTCCGGCAAGCCCGTCGAGGAACTGAAGGAGCGGCCGCTGCCCCGCGAGGCGTTCACGCTCTATGACTTCGACAACCTTTCGCGGCCCGAGCGGTCGGGCAAGATCGACGCGATCGTCAACCACATGGGCAACTTCTTCGACTGCGTCGCGGCCCGCACGCAGCCGATCGCCGACGTCGAGAGCGGCCACCGCAGCGTGTCGGTCTGCCACCTGGGCAACATCTCCTGCAAGCTCGGCCGGGCCATCAGGTGGGATCCGGCAGCCGAACGGTTCGTAAGCGACGCGGAGGCGAACGGCCTCCTCTCGCGGCCGCAGCGGCCGGGCTTCGAGGTGCGGGCATGAACCGCGCCAGTAGTCGCAGGTTTTCCCGCGGAAGTCAGACCGAAATCGTCTTCCGGCGACGACGGTTCCTGGGCACCGTGGCGGCGGCCGCGGCGGCGACTGGCCGCGGCAATATCGGGCGGGTTGCCAACGCGGCCGAACCGGCGGTCGCGCGGTGGAAGCCCAAGTGGATCCTCGCCTCGGCGCTCTATGGGTCATTCCCGCTCGCGGAGATCCTGCCCGAGGTGGCGAAGACCGGGTCCGGGATGATCGATCTGTGGCCGAAGCCCCATGGCACCCAGCGGGAAGAGGTCGATGCGCTCGGCGCGTACAAACTGCGGGAGATGCTTGCCGCCCAAGGCGTGAAGCTCGGCGGCATCGCCTGCTACATGCTCGGGCCGTTCAACCTCGCGGGGGAGTTCGCGGTTGCCAAGCGACTCGGCGCGCAAAGCCCGGTGCTCGTGACGATGGCCCCCGGCGACGGCGGCGCCGCGGGCGACGGGCTCACGGCGGCCATCGAGGCCTTCCTCGCCAAGCTCGAGCCGAGCCTCGCCGCCGCCGAGGTGGCCGGGGGCGTGATCGCGATCGAGAACCACTCCCATTCGCTCTTGCAGACCCCCGACGCGATCCGCCGGTTCGCCGAACTCGCGACGCACCCCCGGGTGGGAATCGCGCTGGCCCCGCATCACCTGCCGCAGGACGCGGAACTGATCGCGTCGCTGGCCCGCGACCTCGGCCCCAAGCTGAAATTTGTCTACGCCCAGCAGCATGGCAAGGGAGCGAAGGAGAAGCTGCCGAAGGAGGAGGAACTTCTCCAGATGCCCGGCCGTGGACCGCTCGACTTCGGGCCGCTCATGCGCGCCCTGGCCGGCATGCGGTTCGCCGGCCCGGTCGAGATCTTCATGCACCCTGTGCCCCGCGGCGTGCCGATCCTCGACTCGGTCGAAGCGATCACCGCCGAGGTCAACCGGGCGCGGGCGTGCCTCGAGCGAACGATCGGCTGACACCTGCCCGCGGTCGCAGCGCCGTGCCAGCGCCTTCCGAATTCCGGGCCATTCGGCCCAAAACTCCTGCCGCGCCGCCGGCACTGAAAGCCGATTAGAATAGACAGGGATTCGGGGCGGTTTCGCCGCCCTGTGTCGGACCGCCCGACGCCGCCCTTCCGCCTGTCGGCCCAGCATCATGAACACCTGCCGAACGCTGCGGCGCCGTTGCTCATTCACCGCCGTCGGCATGGCCGGCATCGGCGTGATGCTATGCAGCTCGAACGGTGTCGCCTCGGCGGCCGAGGCCACGTCGAAGGACCTCGAAACCCTCTTCGAGTCGCGGGTGCGGCCGCTGCTGGTAGCGAAGTGCCAAGGCTGCCACGGCGACAAGGTGGCGGAGGCGGGCCTGCGGCTCGACAGCCGCCGGTCGCTCTTGGCCGGCAGCGATACCGGACCGGTGGTGGTGCCTGGCGATGCCGCCAAAAGCAAGCTCGTGGCCGCCGTGCAGCATGCGGGCGAGCTGGCGATGCCGCCCGACGAAAAACTGTCTCCCGACGAGATCGCCACGCTCGAGACCTGGGTCGAAGCCGGTGCGCCATGGAGCGGGCCGGGGGGCGACGAGTTCGGCTCCATGCCGACGGATCGTGCCACCATACGTGCCACCGTGATGGAAGAGCGGCTGGCCGACGCCCTCGCACACCACTGGGCATTCCAGCCGCCCGTGCGGCATCCGGCCCCTGAAGTGCCAGAGTCATTCGATCCGGTGATCCGCGAGGGCTGGACAGCATCGGTGATCGACCGGTTCATTGCCGCCCAACTCGGCGCCGCCGGTCTCGCACCGTCCCCAGAGGCGAAGCCGCGTGAGCTCTTCCGGCGGATGTCGTACGACCTTACCGGTCTGCCACCTTCGGCCGACGAAGCCGATGCGTTTTGTGCCGCGGCCGCGGCCGGCCCGGAGGCAACCGACGCCGCCTTTCGCGCAGCCGTCGAACGGCTGCTCGCCTCGCGGGAACATGCCGAGCACTGGGCGCGAAAATGGCTCGACATCGCCCGCTACGCCGACACGATGGGCTACGTCCTCGACAACCAGGATCACCGGTATCCCTTCGCTTGGACCTATCGCGACTGGGTGGTCGATGCCTTGCACCGCGACCTGCCCTACGATCGGTTTGTCACGCTGCAACTCGCGGCTGACCGGATCGAGCCCCCCGTGCCGCGCAGCGATCTGGCCGCGCTCGGCTTCCTCACCGTCGGCCGCACG
>JBIIMX010000160.1:0-7088 GCA_044337765.1 Pirellulales bacterium
CGACACCAAGCTCGATCGCACGACCTACCGGGACGTGGGCGAGGCGCGCCGCGTCTATCTCGCCCAGCGGCAGAACGCGATCAACCAGGTGCGACTGCGGAGCGAGACGAACCTGAGCCTCGGCGGACCGGCGTCGGATGACCGCCTTGGCGACGAGGTGGACGACCTGCTATCGGACGCCACGCCCGCGCTCAGTCCGCGTTCGCTCTCCGGCGCGGACCTGCCCACGCACCGGATGATGCTCGCGGGCCTCGTGCTCGAACGGCTCTCGCCGGTGGCAATTGTCGCGGTCAGGACCGATGCGGCGGCCTACGAGCCCGGCGGCGTCGTCCGTGTCACCGCGGATCTTCACAACCTCGCCGCCGAGCCGGTCACGGTGAAAGTGCTCTGGACTGTCGAGGACGACTCGCGGCTGGGCCAGACCGTCGCGCGGCATGAGCAGGCCATAACGCTGGCTGCCGGCGAGCAGCTCAAGGTGATCCTGGCCGATGGGATGGCCACCGCGGGCATCTCGCGGCTCGGCCGAGTGCGGGTGGAGGCCGTGGTGGAGGGCCTGCGCTCAGACGCGGCCCGGACGCCGTTCGTAATCCTGCCACCAGCGCCCACCCGCGTGCCGGAGCGGCCGAAGAAAGTCTTCGCCCACTACATGGGCTGCTTTCCCGCAGGCACGGGGGTGACGCGGCACCACCAGCTGACCGCCGGCAACGAGATGCACCACGACCGGGGCGGCGAGAAGTCGCGTTTCGGCGGCACCATCCGCAACTACCCGCTCGTGCCGCAAGAGCCTGGCCTGACGCCTGAAGAGAGCGCGGATCTCGAAATCCGCCGCGCCATGCGGATCGGCATCGACGGCTTTGCCATCGATGCCTGGGCGGGCGGCGAGGGAGCGAAGCAGGTGTTCGACACGCTGATCAAGGTAGCGGCGGCGAAGAACTACCCCTTCGAGATCACCATCTGCCTCGATCCGGCCTGCGGGGGACAACTGGTGGAGACCGTCCGCGAGGTGCTCGACCGCTGGGGCGACAATCCCAAGTTTGCCCGGCGGAACGCCAAGCCGCTCATCTTCACCTATTTTTCGTACGGCTACGGCCTCGCGGCGATCCGCAACGAACTTGACGAGCGAACTCCCGACCAAGACCGCGACGCGGCCGTCAACAGCCTCCGGGCGACCGAACTGGGCTGGCACCTGATCGGACAGCAGTTCCGCAAGGCCGAGGAACAGATCGGCCAGCCGATCAGCTACACGTTCGACCTGGTCTCCTTTTTCCATCAGGTGCCGAAAGATCTCGTCACGCCCGACATGCCCGCCCGTGCCGCCGCGGCCATCGCCAGGCACGTGCCGGCGCTGCACAGCTTCGGCTTCTACGGTTTCGCCGGCAAGCACGCGGAGGTCGCCAAGGCGGTCCGCGAGGCCGGCGCCGAGTGGGGGTGGGCAGGCGGCATGCACCAGAAGGAAAGCTTCCACGAAGTCTTCACCCCCAAAGCCACCGACTGGCTGCGTTTCATCTGGGCCGACACGATCGATGACGAGGCGACCCTCGTGCAGCTTGTGACCTGGAATGACTTGAACGAGAACACCGGCATCGCTCCCGCCTACAACTCGCGTTACACAATCTACGACCTGACCGGCTACTTCATCGAACAATGGCGGACCGGCCAACCGTCGGCCGTCGACCATGACCGGGTCTACCTGACCTACGCCAAGTATCCCGACGACGCGAAGGCGTGGCCCTTTAAGATCCGCGACCGCCGCGAACGGGCACTCGAGGTGTTGACGATTCTCCCGTCGCCGGCAACGGTGCGACTGCCGGGCCGCGACATCGAATACGAGGCGCCGGCGGGAATGCACGTGCGGCAGTTCCCCGTGACCCCGGGCCCTGTGATCGCGGAAGTCGTGCGTGACAAAAAGGTTGCCGTTCGCCTCGAGAGCCCGGAGCCGATTACCGAACGCCCGTTTCGCCAGGACGTAGGCCTGGTCTGCTGGTCGACGGAGGAGGAACGGCACTGGAAGGCGGACTTCGGCGACGAGCCGATGCTGCGCTACAGCGAATATGGCGATGCAGACGGCGACGGCCTCCCCAACTGGTTCGAGATGTATTGGTTCACCAAAGACCGCGGCTTCAAGCCAGTCGTGTCAGACGACTCTGATGAGTTTCTCGAGGGACCGAAGCAGCACGCAGTCACGCGGTGGCTTGATCTTTCCACGCAAACCCTCGTCGATCCCGAGGCCGATCCCGATGCCGACCGCCGCTCCAATCTCCAGGAGTATCGCGACGGAACCGATCCGACCGTGCCGGAACGGGCGGCATCCCCGGAGCCAAAGCTCTAGCCGGGAAGGGAAAATGTGGCATTCCGCTTTTTCCTCGCTAGCGACCCAACTCCCCAACGGGCTCTCTCAAAAAGCAGAATGACCCCTTTCCATACCGGCCGAATGGCTGTTGTCGACGCGGCGGCGTTGAAGGTATATTCATGAGAAGTCAGGCTTGGGGGACCTTCTTTCTCAGCACTTTGCAGTGCTTGATCGTGAACGGGGGCTGATCATGAATCGTTATCCGCGAATGAGAGTGCGTGGCGCCGGCCTTTCCGGTTTTACGCTCGTCGAGTTGTTGGCGGTCATCGCCATTATCGGCGTGCTCGTGGGGCTGCTGCTGCCCGCTGTGCAGACAGCGCGTGAGACGGCGCGAACGAGTGCATGCGCCAATAAGCTGCGACAGGCGGGACACGCTGTTCTGCTGTTTGAAAGCGCTCAGAAAATGTTTCCGCTCGTGAACAAAAGCTGGCAGCTGAGGGGCTTGAGGCCGACGAGCGGCATGTCGGAGTTTTTCGGTGGCGTCGTGCCGATCCTGCCCTACCTCGAGGAAGTCAAGCGATACAACGACATCTGCAACGGGATCGCCGCCAGCGACGGGTTTGCCCCTTGGAGCGGCGGCTCAGGACTCGACACGTCGCCTGAGATCCTGCTGTGCCCGTCCGACGCACGGGCTCGTCCGGTGAATCGAGGGGGACGGGTACCGGGAAAAAGCTATCTGTGCAATATCGGCGACATCGTGACGGGATGTTACGGCGGAGTATGGCCGCGATCGGTGTTCGCCTCGGGAGGCTCTCCAATTGGAGGTGGTCTCCTGTCCAACAACAACATTGCGGCAGCCAGGGTGAAGCTGAAGGACGTTACCGACGGCACGAGCAAGTCGCTCATGCTTTCCGAGCGGGCCGTCGGCACGGGCACAATAGCCGACAAGAGCGTGAAAAGCGGCTTCGCAGTGGGGGTTGCCATGGGCAAGAACACGAAACCGCAACTCTGCCTCGACCAGGTGATCGACGGCCAACTGGCATCGACCTACACATCCGGGGCAAGCGTCACCCGCTGGGCATCCCGGGAAGACCATAACAATGTTTTCTACACGATCCTGCCGCCAAATGGCCCGAGTTGCACCAGCCAGGGATCCTCGAACGGGTACGCCACGGACGATTATGCCCTCATGACAGCATCGAGTTACCACCCAGGCGGCGTGAACGCCGTGATGGCCGACGGTGCCGTCCGCTTCGTTTCCGAACTCATCGACGCCGGCGACCCGAACCAGGTGCCGACCACGGTGAGTAGTTCCCACTTGAACTTCAGGGGCCAATCACAGTGGGGGGTATGGGGGGCGCTTGGAACCATGAAGGGCGGAGAGGCACTCAGCGCGAACGACTTCTGATCACCGGGTGATCGCCGAGTCAGATGGTCATTGGAAGGTTTGCCGGAGCATCGACATGCGGACCGAGTGCGGTTGGGGTGGGCGACGCGGAGCAATGTGCCTGATCGGCATGCTCGTCGTGCCATCGATGCTGGTTACCGGCGGATGCGGCGGCAACCGGGGCCCGAAGGTGGAATACGTGGAAGGGGTCGTGACACTCAAGGGCTCGCCGGTAGAGGGAGCGTCGGTCGGGTTTTCGCCCGTGGATCGGACGGTTGGACTATCGGCCGGCGGTAAGACCGACGCCGAGGGACGCTACCGGCTGACCGCGGTCGGCGGCGGCAAGGAGAGGGCGGGCACCGCCGCGGGGGAATATGCGGTCTCGATCACCAAAATCGAAATCGTGCCCCCCGACGAGCCCCAACCGCCGCCGCCCGTCTGGTGGAATCCGTCGCTGGGCCCCAAGCCCGTCCCGATTCGGGCGTTGATCCCGGAGGCCTATGGCGACCCGGCGACGGCCGGCCTGCGGGTTAGCGTCAAAGCAGGGCGAAACATGGGCCCCGAGTTCTCGTTCGATCTGCAGCCGGAGTACCGCGGCCCCGGCAAGTGAAGTGGCGGCCCCGGGGGACTCGTGCACGAGCGTCATCACGAACAGCGACGTTCCCACCGCCCGCGGCACACCCATCGTCGCGAAGGCCACGAGTGCCGGCACGATCAGAAACAACCCGCGACGCCGAACAGGCCGGATAGGATTCCCGCCCGCCGAGCCAGCTGCCCAGCGGCGTCGATGGCAGCCAGCGTTGTGTTCATTCGGACTCGCTCAGGCAGCAGGCTTCGCGGCAAGCCATGCCTTGTAACCGCCCACGATGTCGTGCACGCCGGCAACGCCGAGCCTCTGGAGCAGGCTGGCGGCGATCGCGGAACGGTAGCCCCCCTCGCAGTGAACGGCGACGGGCCTTCCGGAAGGGATCTCGCGCAATCGCTCCTCGATGTGCGGAAGCGGAATGTTGAGGCTTCCCTCGATGTGTCCACCCGCGTGCTCCGCCGCGCTCCGCACGTCGATGACGGTTGGCGAGGTTCCCGCATCGGGCCGCTTGCCGGCAAGCCATTCGGCAAGCGCGGGGGCCGTGATCCGTGCGGTCCGCTCGACGAGGTCATCGCGGCTGGCCAGGGCACTCATGCCGCCGGCAAGATAGCCGGCGACGTTGTCGAGCCCGATGCGGCCAAGTCGCATCACGGCCTCCTCCTCGCCCCCCTCCTCGGCAATCACGATGATCGGCCTGTCTGTCGCGAGCAGCGATCCGGCCCAGGTCGCATACTTTCCACTCAGGGCGACGTTGAGGGCACCCCGCAGGTGGCCGCCTTCGAAATCGATGCCGTCGCGGACGTCGAGGAGCTGTCCACCCTGCTTCGCCTGCGCAAGCACCTCCGAGAGCGAGAGCGGCACGAGCGTCTTCTTCATTGACGAGTCGAGCGAGGCCCTCTCCTGGCGATTCAGGATCGCATCGTGCACGAAGTAGTCGGGCGCCTCTGGCTGGTCGGCCGTCACGATCGCCTTGAAGGCCTCGCGGCTCATGGGCTGGAGTGCGTAGTTGAACTTCTTTTGCTCGCCGATCGTCGACACGGTCTCCTTCGAAAGACTCTTGCCGCACATGCTGCCTGCACCGTGGGCCGGATACACGAGCGTGGCGTCGGGCAGTTTCACGAGCTTGTTCGTGATGCTGTCGTAGAGCATGTCGGCCAATTCGTCGGCCGTCACGCCGATGCTCGCGAGCAGGTCGGGCCGGCCCACGTCTCCAATGAAGAGCGTGTCGCCGGTAAGCACGGCAAGGGGCTCTGACGGGCTCTTCGCCAGGTCATAGACCACGATCGAAATCCCTTCGGGGGTGTGGCCCGGCGTCTCCAGAATCTCGAGCCGCACATCGCCAAACTCGACGATGTCGCCGTCCCCCACCTTCACGCAGGCAAATTCCGCCTCGGCCCGACGGCCCAGGTGGATCGTGGCCCCGGCGCGGTCGCGGAGTTCGATGTGGCCGGCGATGAAGTCGGCGTGGAAGTGCGTGAGAAACACATGCTTGATCGTATAGCCGCCCGCTGCGGCGTCGGCGAGATAGCGCTCGACGTCACGCTGCGGATCGACCACCGCGGCGGTCTTCGTTTTCTCGTCGGTGATCAGATAGGAGGCGTGCGACAGACACGCGAGGTAGTACTGCTGGATGTTCATGGCTGGGTCTCCGCTTGTAGCGTGGAGGGACGGTGAGGCGAGGGAACACTTGCCGAAGACGGCCGGAAAACCGGCCCTCACAGGCTGCGGAGAATCAGGCCCACGACATCGAGTGATTCCTTCGTGTGGTCGGCGAGCGCCGTACCCCCGATGCCGGCGAAGCAGAGGGCGAGGAGAACGGCCCGCGAACAGGTGGTGGCCGTCCGACAGGCCTGGTTCCACGGCATCTTTGCGATGAGCATGGCCATGCCACAGGTATCGGTGATGCCCGCGAACACGAGGCCGCAGCCGACGAAGCCCGCGAGCCCCGCACCGATCGCCTGCCAATTCACCGGTGCCACGGGGCCAAACGCGGCAAGCGCGGCGCCGATCGCCACGAGCGAGCCGGCCGCGATCCGCACCTGCCGCTCGAGCGACATCACCTTCTTGCCGCGGACCACCGGCACGCCGGCAGCCTCGCAGGCGGCCGTGCCCCCCTCGACGCTCACCACGTCCTTGACGCCGGCTGCGAGCAGCTTCTCGCAGGCCTTCTGGCTGCGGGTGCCCGACTTGCAGACAAAGTAGACAGGCCCGCCATTGGCGATGGACGCAAACTCCTTGGAATCGAGCCGGTCGAGTGGAATGTTGTGGGCAAAGTCGACGTGGACTTCACCGAACTCGGCGGGCGTACGAACGTCGATCAGCGTGACCTTCTCGCCTTTGCGGCGCAGGTCGGCAAGTGCCGTGGGGGAGATCGTGGCAACCATGTGTTTATCCTCCTCAGTGATGGAAACTACTGTGACAAGACAACGGGACGACTGGAACACGACACGAGCGACGCTAAAGGATCGTTACATCGCAAGAAGTCGATATTTGAATGCCAAAAAACCCAAAAGTGGCAGCGACATTTCTAAGCGGAGGCTCCGGCGCGGGACGGCCGCAGGCCGCCAAATCGCGACTCGATGCAGTGCATGATGCTGGCCAGATGCGGCTCGGCGATCGTGTAGTACACGCACCGGCCGTCCTTCTCCATGCTCAGGAAGCCGCAACGCTGCATGAGCCGGAGGTGCTCGGAAGCCATATGGCTGGGGATTTCGCAGGCCTCGGCCAATGCGCCGACGGTGTAGCGGCCATGGAGAAGCATCTGCACGATCCGCAATCGATGGGGATGGGCGAGCGTTTTCAGACATTCGGCCGCCTGCGAAAGG
>JBIIMX010000007.1:0-24291 GCA_044337765.1 Pirellulales bacterium
GCCGGTGGTCGCGATGCCAGACGTGGATCGCGTCCCAGGAGTCATGCCCGAGCAGGCTCCGCACCGCCGCGATCCGCTCCGCGTCGGCCGTCCCCGATACCTGACCGAGGCAGCGGATGATGGTCCGGGGGTAGACGAGGTCCGGGAAAAAGTCATCGGGGGGATCAAACGTGCCCAGCCGAAACGTGACGACGCCCCGCCGCCAGGCCGCCTTCGAAACTGTCGGCAGGACCGTCTCCTGCCTCCGGCAAAGGCTCGCCTCCGCGCCCCCCTGGCAGGTCGCCAGCAGAAATGCTCCCCGCACGGCGGGGGCCGGCCTGGCAGGGGCCAGCGTGGCGGCGGCAGTATCGCGGCGAGGGCTCGGACTGGTGGGTGACGGTCTGGTCATGCACCCATCGTACACCCAAAAAATCAGGCCGGCCCGGGCGCCCAAGGGCCCGGGCCGGCCTTTCTCGTCTGAACGCGGAAAAGGGACGGGAGCGGGGCGGCGAAACAATCGTTTCGCCATGGTTGAAAGAGTTCCCGAAAGAACTCAATCAACCACCTGCTCAGCCGTGGCCCTTCTTCTTCTTGGCGACCTTCTTGGCAGCCTTCTTCTTCTTCTTCGCCATTGTGATGGCTCCTTGCCACGAGCACCCGCACTGTTTCACGACCATTCCCCCGGGTGCTCTGTGGGAGGGAACAGTCGACGTTGTGCTTCGCGTCGGAGAGAGCTCTACACCGCGTTGAAACGGTGCATTGCGACACTCCATCGCGCTGCGCAAAAAGAGTTGTGAAGGATGACAGTGAAAACTGTCAAGAGACATCCGGAAAAATTTCTGGATTTTTTCGGCGGGCGGTCGTCACAGACCGTCCGTGGATGTCTGCCGTCTCTTCACGCGCGGCTGCTTGCCGTCGCGCGATCGGCGTTGTGCGCATGGCTCGTCGCCCATGCCGACAGCATGTCGAACTGCTTGGCGAAATCCTGTTCGTCGACACCGAGAGGGCTCTTGAAGAAGCAGGCGAGGTGCTCCAGCACGCCGTATTCACCCGCACGGTGCGCGCGTTCCACCAGCCGCACGAGGTCGAGCACCAGCGGTGCGGCGAGGATCGAGTCGCAGCCCTGCCACGTGAACTGCATCGTCATCGGTGTGCCGAGGAAGCCGCGGAAGTGGATGTGGTCCCAGGCCGTCTTCCAGTCCCCGAGGCTCTTGATGTATTCGATCGAGACGTGGGTCTGCGGCGGGTAGCCGAGGATGTCTGCCAGGAGGTGGTCCTTGCTCCGCACCTTGGCCTGCTTGTTTCGCGGGTCGTCGAGGACCTTGCCGTCCATGTTGCCGAAGATGTTGTGGCCGACCCAGCTCATCACCTCCAGATTTCGCGCGGCGAACATCGGTGCCAGCACACTCTTGAGAAGCGTCTCACCGGTCTTGCCGTCGCAGCCGGCGTGGGCGCTCCGCCGCTCGCGGGCCACCTGCTGGAGTGCTTCCGGCGTGGCGCCTGTCGATGGCGTGAAGTTGATGTAGGAAGCGCCGGCCTCGAACGCGGCCAGGGCATACAGACTGCTGGCCGGCAGCGGGCACGCCTGCGGGTCGTCGAGCAGCGGGCCGAGATCGGCGAAGGCCCGGGGGATCGGCAGCGTTGCCGGCGGTTCTGTGGAGGCGACGTTGACCACCACCACATGACGGAGGTCGTTGTCCCTGACGAAAGCCGTGATGTCTGCCCGCACGCGTTCGATCGCCTGCCGGGGGGTTTCCACACGGGCCGCGACCGACGCGTCGGCCAGTTCGAGGATCTTGTCGCCTGCGGCCACGACCGTGCCCGGCCGCAGACGGGTTTCCGTCTCGGCAAAGAAGTCGGCCGCGCCGTCGAGCAGTTCCGGCAGGATCGCGCGGCTGTCGGTCCACATGCGGCGGGCCTCGTCGGCCAGCCGGCCCGGCCGGATGTCGTGCCCGCCCACGACGATGTCGGCAAAGTCGACGAGGTCGAGCCGTGTGAAGGGATCGAGGGCCGTCACCATGCCCACAGGCTCGACCGCGCCGCGGGCCAGGTTTGCCAAGCCGGTGATCGCGGTGGTGGCGACGCCCCCCTTGGCCCCGATAAGCCACAGACCGATACGCTTGCCTGGCATGTGCGTTCACTTTCTTGCGAGAGGGAGTGGGCGGGACGACGAGCAACGAAAACAGCTGGGAAACAGCCCGGTGGGTGGTATCATTGTGTTCTCGCACCCACGCGTCACGCAAACGAGGAGCCTACGGAAGGCCGCATGAACACAAGAGAGTCGTCCAAGAGCCTGCATTTGGCCCAGCGCATGCGAGCGCTCGAGCCCTCCGCCACCCTCGCCATGGCGGCCCGCGCTTCCGCGATGGCCGCAGCCGGAGTCAACGTCGTCGACCTTTCGGTCGGCGAGCCCGATTTTCCGACGCCGCCCCACATCTGCCAGGCGGCCGAGGCGGCCATCCGCGCCGGCAAAACCAAATATACGCCCGCCGCCGGCATCCCCGATCTCCGCAAGGCGGTGGCCGCCGACTACACCCGTCGCACGGGTCTGGCCGTGTCGCCCGCGCAGGTGGTGGTCTCCAATGGCGCCAAGCACTCCCTCCACAATGTCTTCACGGCGCTTCTCAACGAGGGGGACGAGGTGATCGTGCCGACTCCCTACTGGGTGAGCTATGCCGAGCTCATCAAGCTTGCCGGTGCCAAGCCCGTGCTGTTGCCCACGCGGATCGAAGACGACTTCAAGCTGCGGCCCGAGTCCCTGCGGTCGGCCATCACGCCGGCCACGCGGATGGTCCTGCTCTGCACGCCGAGCAACCCGACCGGTGTCGTCTATTCAGCCGACGAACTGCGTGCGCTCGCCGACATCGCGATCGAGGCCGATCTGGCGGTCGTGTCGGACGAGATCTACGACCAGCTGGTGTTCGACGGCCAAAAGGCGGTGTCGTTCCCGACGCTGAGGCCGGGGCTGGAAGCTCGCACGGTGGTCGTGGCGGGCGTGAGCAAGACCTATTCGATGACCGGCTGGCGGATTGGCTGGACGATCTGCCCGGAGTCGGTGTCGAAGGCGATCGGCAACCTGCAGAGCCAGGAGACGAGCAACCCCTGCAGCGTCAGCCAGCATGCGGCGTTGGCGGCGCTCACCGGCCCGCAGGAGTGCGTGGCCGAGATGTGTCGGGCCTTCGAAAAGCGTCGCGATCTGGTCGCCGGCCGGCTGTCGGCCATGCCCGGCGTGCGTCTGCCGCGGATTGGCGGCGCGTTCTATGCGTTCTTCGACATCCAGCCGGCGCTCGCAGAGGGAAAGAACGGCATCACGACGAGCATGCAGTGGTGCGAGGCACTTTTGGAGCAGGAGCACGTGGCGCTCGTGGCCGGCAGTGCGTTTGGCGCCGAAGGGCACGTGCGGATGTCGTTTGCCGCGTCGGAAGCGAAGCTCTCCGAGGGACTCGACCGGATCGCGCGGATGTTGGGCGCGTGAGCGGGGCGATCGGCGGATCTTCGGGATGAATACTGCAGCCGGCACTACAGAGCGAGCGCTCTGAGGTCGCGGAACTCGACCTTCATCACCAGCCCGCCGTGGATCTGCAGGCCGATCGGGGCCGGCTCCGCATACGCGACACTCTTGTACTGCGAGACCTGTTCGCCGTTGAGCCAGACGGTGAAGGTGTCTCCCCTCGCTTCGACACGAAGCCGGTTCCACTCGCCGACCTTCAGCAGTTCGGCCGCCCGTTCAGCCCGTGCCTCCTCGGGATACTTTCCGTTGTAGAAGGAACAGGTCATGTCGCGTTTGAGACTCCGCGACACGCCGATCTGCACCTGCAGTTCCGGCTTTCGCACCATGATCCCGCTGTCGATCTCGCCGTTGAACCGCACCTCGCCCTCCACGATCACGTCACCATACGCCTTCTCCGTGTAGAGCATCGACCCCTTCTTCTGTTCGTCGCTCTGGCCGATAAGGACGCCGTCCACGACATGCCAGTACGGCTCGGCCGGCATCCTCCAGCCGGTGAAATCCTTGCCGTTGAAGATCGGCGGCAGGCTCGCGGTCGGCGGCACGTCGGCGGCATGGGTTGCCGTCCGGCCGAGGGCTATGCCGAGGCAGGCGACGAAAAGCGACGTGACGAAGGTGCGGTAGACTGCGATCATGGTCGGATGCTCCTTGGCTGTCGCGGCGGGCTGCGGTGACGGTGCGAGCCGTGCATTCTTCAAGAGTCCCTGACATGATGCAACAGACCGGTCAGGCGACCGTGGGGATCGTGCTCGCAGGTGGCGGCTCAACGCGGTTGGCGGCGGTGGCCGGAACGACCGGCGGCGGCAAGGCGCTGATCACGTTTCAGGGGAGAACGTTTCTCGAACATGTCGTGGCGGCGGTCGGGACCGCGGCGGAGCGGACGATCGTGGTCGCCGCGCCGGGGCAGACGCTGCCGGCCATCGAAGGAGCATGTATCGTGCACGACAGCCTGCCCGGTGCCGGGCCGCTCGCGGGCATCCGCGACGGCCTGCGGGCCGCACTGGCGAGCCATCACGATGACCGAAGTGCCGGCGCCGATGCCGATGGGGCTGACGCCCCGCCCCGCTTCGCCTTCGTGGCCTCGTGCGACCTGCCTCTCCTGCGGCCGGAGATGGTGCGTCTGCTCATCGACGTTGCCAAGGAGTCGGACGCCCTGTGGACCGTGCCGGTGGTGCACGGTCACCGCCAGGTGCTCGTGTCGGTGATCCGTATCGACGTGTTGCCGCAGATCGAAGATTGGCTGGTCGCCGGTCGACGTGATCTGCGTGGACTGTTTGCAGAGATTGCCCGGCATGATCCAGAGCGTGTGTGCGAGGTGACGGAGGAAGCATGCAAGGCGGTCGATCCGATGCTCGTCTCATTCAACGACATCGACACGCCGGATGACCTCCGGCGGCTGCAATCGCGGTGATATTCGCCTTCGCGGGAGGGGGTGGAGGCTTCTATACTCCGAACCCTATGGCCAAGCGACGTTCACGATCCGACGACGAGTGGGAGCAGCACGATGCGTGGCAGCCGCAGCCGCGTCGCCGTCGCCGCGCCATCTTCTGGCTGGCGGCACTTGCCGCGCTCGGGGCGGCCGCCTGGTTCGCTCCGGCGGTGATCGTGCTCACCGATCTCCGCGACCGGCCGCTGGAGGCGATCTTCGCGGGCATCGACGGCCGGGTGACAAGCCGCGCGGCGGAGTGGCAGTGGTGGGGCACCCTCGAATACCGCGACGTCGTGCTCCGCGACCGGGAGGGAAGGCCGCTGGTGGCCGTGCCCCGCGTGGTGATCGATCGCGGCCTGGCGAGCCTCCTTGTCACTCCGGGCGATCTCGGAGCCGTACGCTTGATCGGCGGCGAGGCACTCGTGGAGGTCCGCCGGGGTGGCAGCACGATCGAGGACGTGCTCGCGCCCTGGCTGGCGTCGCTCACGCAGGCCAGCGACGTGGCGACGTCGTTCGACATCGAGGTCGTCGATGCCGCCGTGGAACTGGTCGATCTCGAACGCAACGACGCCTGGCGGATCAACGATCTGCTGGCCGCAGGCAGCGTGCGGCCCGATGCGACGCTCGCCGGCTGGACGATCTCGGGCCGCACGCGGCACACCGGCCGGCCGCTCCGGGATCTCGACGCCTCGGCCAACCGCGTTGCGTCGGACCGTGTGCAGGATTCCGCCGGTCCGGCGGTCGCCACCCAGACGCCCGGCCGGATGGATCAAGCCGGTCATCCGCAGACACGCTCACGCGTCGATCCCTCCGGCAGGCTCGATCGTACGACGGTTGCCGCCGGCGCCACGGCCATTCTCGCTCGGGATGGCGGCTGGTCGGTCTCGTCGCCAGACAGTCAGTCCACCGACAAGCCACGGACACTCGCCGTGGCTGCCACCCGCCTGCCCCTCGGGATTTCGAGCGTGTTGGCCACACGATTCGACGCCGCGCACGTGCTCGACGGCCTGGCCGACGTGCGGCTGGACATCTCGCTGCCCCCTTCTCGTCGAAGCTCCGAAGAAGAGGAGGTCGGTCCGCCACGCAAGCAGCCCACGAGGCCTTCTGAAACCGTCCGAGTGGCCGGTGTGGTATCGGGATCGCAGCTGTCGATCTGCCAGGCCGATACGCTCGCGGAACTGATCACGCTCGATCGCGGCGAGATGCCGATCGATCTGTCGATCGATGGCGACCGGATCACGGTTCGATCGCTGAAGGTGGCCTCGCAGCTTTTCAAGGCCGAGGCGTCTGGCCGGATCCGCCTGCCGGTCGGCCGCACGTGGGACTGGGCCGAGGCGCTCGTGGGAGAGAATTTTGCGGTGGCCGCCGACGTCGATCTCGCTGCCGCCGCACGGGCCATGCCAGGTGGCCTCACGGTGCGGCCCGATGTGCGGGTGACCGGCGGACAGCTGCAGCTCTCGGCCGTCGCGCGGGCCGATGGCAACGAACGCGTGCTGGAGGTCCGCGTCAGTTCGAGGGACCTCGCTGCCGTCCAGAGTGTCGTCGTGCGACCGCAGGATCCAACGGGGGGCGTCGGTGGCAAACGTGAGGAACGGATGCTGCGGTGGAGCGAGCCATTTACCGCCTGGCTGCGGGGCCGGCGTGGGGCCGCCCGCGGTGATCAGCTGCGGATCGAGGAGGCGAGGATTGCCTCACCCGCGGTCGAGGTGTCTGCCTTCGGCACCGCGGAGTCGTCGACGGTGCAGTGGACGGTCGACTTCAACAAGCTCGTGGCCGAGGCGGGTGAAGTGCTCGAGCTCGAGGGAGTGCAGCTTGCCGGTGCGGCCCGGGGTCGGGTCGATCTGGACCGGGTGACGGCCAGCGCGGCATCGCACGCCAGGCTTTCGGCCAGCCTCGCGGATTTTGAACTCACGCGACCGGGCAGGCGGCCATGGCGCGATGCCGAACTCTCGATCGAGGCCGAGGGTTCAGGCGGTCTGGCAGGCATGGCCCTGCTCGTCGATCAAGGGCATGCGGTCGTGACTGCAGGCGATGACAAGCTCGAAGTGACGCTCAGCGGAGGGGCACTCGTCAATCTCTGGTCGGCGCTGGCCGCAGGCCCGCAGCGGAACGGGCCCTGGCTGCGGGCGGCTCCGGGGGCGCAGGCGATCGCGGTGGACTGTTCCCTGGGAGGAGACCTGGCCCGCTGGCAGCCGCGGTGGGAAGGGCTGCTTCCGTCGAGCGGGCTCGAGGGCGTTGCCTTGGGGGGCATGGCCAAGGCGTCGGCCGTGATTGCGGCGCAGGGCGGCAGCTGGCAGATCACGCGGGCCGCCGGTGAGGTCGAAAAGCTGACGGTGGCATGCGGCGGACGGCAGATCAGCGAGCCGCGGGCTGTGGTGAGCGCCGCAGGGCAGTGGAATCCCGCCACCGGCCAGATCGAAATCTCTTCGGCCGAACTTCTCACGCCAACCCTCTCGCTGCGGACCGGCGGGCTCGCCGTGCTGCCTGTGCGCGGAAGCCTTCCGGTGGCGGCCGGCCCGCGAACGGGCAGCACGCCCATCGACAGCACGGTGGACAGATTCCGTGGCAAGTTGCAGTGGCAGGCTGATGTGGCGCGGTTGGAACGCTGGCTCGTGCCGCCGGCAGTCGCCAGCCGCTGGCCCGCTGCCGGCCGGGCCTGGGGGACCGCGGAGATCCTCGACACGCCGATCGGACTGAATGTGCTGGTAGAGGCCACGGGCAGTCAGCTGACACTCTCCGGCCTGCGGGCTGACGGTTCTGCTGACGGTTCGGCTCCCGTTCGTGGGACGGCTCCCACTGGCGGGACGTCCGCACGCGAAGCTGGTGCGGAGGTTGCGCTCTGGAGCGAGCCGCGGGCCACGCTCATGCTTGAAGTGACGTGTCCAGCTGCGGCTCCAGAACGGATGACAGTCAACCAGTTCAAACTCGATTCTTCGACACTTGCCGTCGCCGCCGCGGGCGGCATTGGCGAACTCTCGTCGCGGCGAATGGTCGAACTGGGTGGCAACGTGGCCTATGACTGGGAGCAGGTATCGAGGCTGTTAACGCCTTGGACCGGCGGTCGGCTGCGGCTGGCTGGAGGTGGTGCCCGGCCATTTTCACTCCGCGCTCCGCTTGGACAGCTCATCGTCGACGCCGGGGTGGCGGGAGGCACCGCAGGGCAGCAGCTGCCACTCCCTGACGATTGGCTGCCGTCTGCCCGCGGCCCGCAGGCTGAAAGAGTGGCGCGCGTCGCGTTGCCGCTGTCGGCAACGGCCCGAACGAACACGGATCTCGCCGACCGGCTGCGGGCGGTCTCGATCGATACATCGGCGGCGTGGACGGCGGCGGAGTTCGCGGACTTCCAGTTCGCCCCCGGAGAACTACCGGTGCGGGTCTTCGAAGGCCAGCTGGCGCTTGGGCCATTCGACCTGGCGGTCTCAGGCGGCCGGCTCCGCGGATCGCCGTGGCTTCGGCTCCTTCCGGCTCCGGGTGAGTTGATCGTGCCGCCCGGCCGTTGCCTCGACCGCGTCGTGCTGACACAACAGATGTGCGATCGCTGGGTCAACTGGCTCGTGCCGCTGATCGGCCATGCGACGCAGACACAAGGCATGATCAGCGTCGATCTGGCCGGTGCCCGGCTGCCGCTGGGCGATCCCTTCGGCGGCGAGGCCTCCGGTCAGGTGATCTTCGAGAATCTGGAGTCGACGCCGGGTGCGCGGGTGCAGCCCTTGGTGAACCTGATCGTGAAGCTGCAGTCGGCCATCGATCCACGGTTTGCGTTTGGCGACAAGGCCGTACTGCTCCGGGTGCGGCCCGAGCCGGTCAGCGTGCGGTTGGCCGACCGCCGTCTCTGGCACGAAGGCCTCGTGATGGATGCGGGACAGCTCGTGATCCGCTCCGCGGGAAGCGTCGGCGCCGATGGAACACTCGCGATGGTGGTCGAACTGGCCTTCCGTGGTGATATCGCCGGGGCCACGCCCGTGGTGGGCCAGCTGTTGCGGACGCCGTTGGCGATACCGCTCAGGGGGACGGTGCACCGTCCGCAGTTCGACGCCCGGTCGATCGACGTGATCCTCGCACGCGTCATGGAGAACACGGCCGAGGCGCTGATCGGACCGAAGCTCAGCCGCGATTTGGAGACGCTCTTTGGCAATCCCCAGCCCGTGGAATCCGCCCAGCCACCAGGCCCGACACTCACGCTCCCCTAGCCGTCGAAAGCGTGGCGGTCGGTGACGGGCGACCCCTCTCGCTCCCCACCGAGGCATGTCCTCAGCAGACCACGAGAAGCCCACGAACATCCCACGAGAAGCCATGAGACGCCACGAGAAGCCATGAGAATCACGTCATGAGAATCACATTCATGCAGTCGGGCGGGTTTGTCGGGACGATCAAGGGCTGTGTGCTTACCGCCGCCGAACTCACGTCTGACGAGCGCCAGGAGTTGGAAGCGCTCGTTGTTGCAGGTGGTCTCACAGGGTCGAGCGAGCGGTTCTCGGAAGCCGGCCGCGATCTGCGTCACTACGACATCATGATCGAACAAGACACGGCGGTGCACAGCCTCTCTTGCGATGACCGCTCCGTGCCGGAGGCCGTTCGCCCGCTGGTGGCTTTTCTCCAGACCCGGGCCCGTCCGCAGCCGCCCGACTTCGCAGCCAGGCTCGGTCGCAGCGGCACCGATCGCACGTAGATTCGGCTGTCGTCGTGCGGGCTCCCGCGAGCCCGCCATCAGCGGCTTTCCGCAGCAGTCCGCCGCCGGCGCCGGTCCATCGACGCGATCAGCCGCTCGAGCGTACGGGCATACGAAAAATGCTCCACCTCGAGCCTGTGCCTCGGCGAATCGACGTAGCGGACCGCACCAGCAGAAGGCGGTCTGTGCCGTTGCCGATAGAGCCAGGCTAGAGCGCGTGGTGACGTCCTGGCGGCCACCGCCATCCGCGCCACGAGTTTCGCCTGCAGGTCGGTGAGCCCCCACTGGCCGCTGTCGGGCTGGATCAGCCCGACGACGGCCAGATCGTCTCGGGTGGGATGCAGGAGATTCATGAACAGCCGCGGAATGCCCTCGGCATCGGCTTCGAGGAGTTCGGGAGCGATGAAGGGGAGCGTCACACGGTAGCCGGTCGCGCAGATCACGACGTCGAACACCTCGCGACTTCCATCGGCGAATACGACCGCGTCGCCGTCGAAGCGGGCAACGTCGCCTGTCGGCCGCACCGCGCCGTCGTCGATCCGCCGGCAGAGGTCGCCGTTGACGATCGGATGCGTCTCCCAGAGACGGTGGTCGGGCCGCGGGAGGCCGTGCCGCCAGGGCAGGCCGATCTCGCGGTCGATCGCCCGCAGGCTCACGAGCCTGCGCAGCCACAGCGGCAGTCCGAGCTTCAAGAGGCGTTCCCCCCGGAGGTCGGCTGGCCGGCCGAGCAGGAACCGCGGCACGAAGTAATAGCCACGGCGGAGTGAGAGTACCGTCGCGGCGGCATGCGTTCCGCATTCCACCGCGATGTCGCAGGCCGAGTTGCCGCCACCGATCACGAGCACCCGCTTGCCCCTGATCGCCACCGGCACCGTGGGCGACTTGTAGTGGCAGGCATGCAGGAGTGTGCCGGCAAAAGTACCGGGGACCTCGGGAAACCGCGGCTCGCGATTATGGCCGGTGGCGATCACGACACCGGCATAGTGCCCCGGCTCGCGGCCGGTCGCGTGCACCGTCCAGCCGCCGCCCGCGGCGGGCTCCACCCGTTCGACCGCCGAATGCGTGCGGATGTGTCGCACGAGGTCGAAGTGCCGTGCGTAGCGGCGGAGGTAGTCGAGACACTGCGTGTGGTGTGGATAGGCCGGCCACTCGCTCGGCATCGGGAAATCGGTGTAGGCCGTCAGCGACTTCGAACTGATCAGCCGGGTCGATGCAAAGATGCTCGACGCGGCCGAGCCGAAATACCAGTTGCCGCCGACGTCATCCTCGCGTTCGAGGCACTCGGCGGGTATGCCGGCGGCCAGCAGGTTCTTGAGGGTCGTGAGGCCTGATGGCCCGGCGCCGATGACGCACCACGTGTCGTCTTGGTTTGGCATGGCTTTGTGTCGGGTGTGCACGGGCGTCTTCAGGAACTGGGGTGGTCACGGAGCGTGGAACGGATCACCGTGGCAAGCCGTTCCAGATCGTCAGGAGTGTGGTGCCAGGAAAGACTCACCCGCAGCAGGCTTTTGCCTGCAGGCACGCTCGGCGGCCGGATCGCAGGTACGAAGAGTCCCGCTTCGGCAAGTTTGGCCGCCATCGCAACCGCGATCGTCGCTGCGCCGACCACGATCGGCATGATCTGCGTCATCGCACTCTCCGTGTCGATACCGAAACGCGAGAGCGATGCACGAAGTGCGTCCGCCTTCTCGAGAAGTTCGCGGCGGCGGTGCGGCTCTTCGGCGAGAAGCGCGATGCCGCGTGTCGCCGCGGCCGCCACGGCGGGCGGATGGGCCGTGGAAAAAATCCACGCCCGCGCCGTGTGACGGAGCCAGTGGATCATGTCGGCGTGTCCGGCCACGAAGCCTCCAGCGGAGGCCAGGGCCTTCGAGAGCGTGCCGACGCGGATGTGCACGCCGTCGCCACAGCCCGCCTCCTCGACCAGGCCGCTGCCGCGTCTGCCGAACACGCCCGTGGCATGCGCCTCGTCCACCATCAGAATTGCGCGGTGCTTCCGGGCCAGTTCGCAGAGGTCGGCCAGCGGTGCGACTGTGCCGTCCATCGAGAAGACCGTGTCGGTGACGATCACCCGGCGGCGGGCCGATGCAGCCTGCGACAAAAGCCCGTCGAGCGACGCCATGTCGCGGTGCGGATAGACGCCGACCCGCGCACGCGACAGCCGGCAGCCGTCGATGATGCTCGCATGGTTGCGGGCGTCGCTGGCGAGAAAATCGTCCTTGCCGGCGAGCGCCGCGATCGTGGCCGTGTTGGCCGCAAAGCCGCTGGGAAACGTGAGGGACGCATCCACTCCGAGCAGGTCGGCCAGCGCCCGTTCGAGAATCTCATGGGCCCGCGAGTGGCCGCTCACCAAGGGGCTCGCGCCGGCACCAAAGCCCTCGGCACAGGCGGCCTTCGACGCCGCCTTCGTCAGCCGCACGTCGCCGGCATAGCCGAGGTAGTCATTCGATCCAAAGTTGAGGAGTTTCTGGCCGTCGAGATCGACCTCCCGCCCCTGGCGGCCGTCGCGCACACGGCGGGGACGTTCCAAGCCCGCTGCGCGGAGCCCATCGAGGTCGTCCTTGATCCACGCAAGCGGCTCCGGCAGCGGCGTCGCGGCGTGCGGCGGCTCACGTGGAGGGGCGGTGGCGTCGAGACGGCAGGTCATGGGGAAATACTATGCCGTCGGATCAGGCCGGCCGGTGGCGCGGTCGTTTGTGGCCGGGTGTTTCGCTGGCACGGACAAGTGTTTCGATGACACGAAACTGGGCGGCGGTGACGGGTTGAACGGAAAGCCGGCTGCCGCGACGCAACAGTTCCATGCCGGCCAGGGATTTGACCGTGCGGAGTTCGTCCAGCGGGATTTCCCGCGGAAACATCTCCACCAGTTTCACGTCCACCATCGACCAGACGGGATTCTCGGGCGATGCCCTGGGATCGTGGTAGTCGCTTTTAGGGTCCCAGGCGGTCGGATCGGGGTAGGCTGTGCGGACGATCTCGACGATCCCCGCCACGGCCGACGGAGTGGCGTTGGAGTGATAGTAGAGCGCGCGATCGCCCGCCTGCATCGCCCGCAGAAAGTTTCGGGCCTGGTAGTTGCGAACGCCTTCCCAGTGGGTCGTCTGCCGTTTCGCCTTGGCGAGGTCCCGGATCGAAAAGACGTCTGGTTCGCTCTTGATCAGCCAGTGATTCATGATGGGGAACGATATGCTTGCGTTGGATGTTTCATCTTCAATGATACTGGACGAGCCGCCATGCTGACGAACCGGTCGTGGGGAATCCTCATCGGAGCCTGGACGCTTCAGGTGTGGGCCGTGTCCGCAGCCTGCGGGCAGGTGTCGATCCGGGAGCAGTTCACGATCAGCGGCACGGTGGCGGCGGTGGCGGCCGGCCGCCTCACCATGCGAGACAACGACGGCACGCGGCTGGAGGTTCGGGTCCAGGGCAAGAAGGACCAGGGTGTGATGCTGTCGGACGGCAGCCTGCTCGCGTTTCCGGCCGACGTCCAGATCGCAGGCACGTTCGACGTAACGCTGCTGAAGCCCGGGCAGGTGGTCCGTTTCCGTGGCCGCGTGCATCCCGGCGGACGTTCCGAGGGCGAGGTCGATGCCCTGACACTCATCGATGCCGAAGAAGCAACCGTCGGCATTGTCTTCGACGAGCAACCGGCCAAGGCCCCCGCGTTCGCCGCGTGTGAGATCATCGCCGCGGTCAAGCAGGCGACCAAGGGCCGCCTGGTGGTGCAGCTGCCGGAGTCACAGGCGCCCAGGGTCAAGGGCCTGCTCTCGTTCAAGCTGGCTGCGGGTGTGCAGGCAGGGTTGGTGAGCAGCGACCCGCGCCGGATCGAGGCCGGCGCGAAGGTGGTCCGGTTGGATGCGGTGCGGCTCAATACCGGTGACGTGCTCGCCAAACGGATCGTCGTCGAGGCGCCGGCGGGCATGGCCGTCAAGGAACGCGGCGACGACTTGCTGGCCAACACATACCGGGCGCTCTCGAACGAGCCGAAGCCCCAGCCCAGGCTGATCCGCTCGCCGCACTTCGCATTTCTGACGGATGTCTCCGACCGCGAAGCCCGGATCATTCTCGACAAACTGGAGCGGATGGCCGGCCTGCTGGAGCGTTTCTTCGGTCGCCGGCCGGGCGGTGTCGTGGAGGGATTCATCGTCCACGATTTGAGTCTGTTTCCGGCAGGCACATTTTCCGAGGCCGCCGGCGTCGCCAAGATTCGTGAAGGCGCAGGCGTCTGCTTCAACGCGTCTCTCGGCAGGCTCCGGAAGGCCACGCTCTATTCCTGCGCCGATCATGGTGTCATCCAGCATGAGTGCACGCACGGCTTCTGCCACATGACGTTCGGCTCGACGGGGCCGACCTGGCTGTCCGAGGGCATCGCCGAACTGGGCAATTACTGGCGGGACGGCGAGCAGGCAGTCGACATCGAACCGGTGGTGATGGCGTACCTGCAGCAGGCCGAGCCCAAGCGGACGCTCGCAGAGATCGCCACGCCCGGGCGGGAGCCTGCCGGCACGTGGCAGGACTATGCCTGGCGGTGGGCACTGTGCCATCTGCTGGCCAACAATCCCAACTATTCCGACCGCTTCAAGCCGCTTGCCGTCGCGCTCATGGAAGGTCGGCCCGACGTATCGTTCGAATCGGTCTATGGTCCTGTGGCCCGGGAACTGGCCTTTGAATACGACCTGTTTCTCAGGGACGTCGGCAATGGCTACCGCGCCGATCTGACGGCCTGGCCTTGGAAGTCGAAGTTTCGATCGCTGCCGCCGTCGGGTGGAAGCGTTCAGGCGATCGTCAGGGCGGCTGCTGGCTGGCAGGCGAGCGGCCTGCGGGTCGAGAAGGGCGTGGTGTATGAAGCGGATGCCGATGGGATGTGGCGGACGGCACCGGCTGGCACGCCGGTGGGTGCCGACGGCGATGCGGCCGGCCATGGCAGTCTCGTGGGTGCCGTGCTGATCGGTGCCGAACGCGGGGCAGAGCCAGGGGCCGCAAAGGATGGAGGCGCCGCCGGCTACACGCTCAGCGAAGGAATCCCTCTGGGTGCCAAGCGTGCATTCGTGGCTCCCGCGGACGGCCTGCTTGTTCTGCGGTGCGACGATGACTGGACGCAGCTGGCCGACAATGACGGAGAGCTGACTGTCACCCTGCGACGAACTGGATCAGAGTGAGTGAGCCATCGGCGGCAGCGATGATCTGCCGAAAGATGCGATCGGATCAGCCGTGGGCAGATCGCGACGGACGCCGCAGGCGCCGCCGTTCGAGACAGCCGAATGCTCCCAGCACGAGGGCGACGGCACTGCCACACAGGCCCGCATCGATCTCGGGAACTGCATCTGGAACGGCCTGCAATGATGAACCACCCAAGTCGCGGAAGCCGACAGTGCCGCTCGTGTAGGTCGTGAAGCCGATGATCGGCGTGAGATTTCCCGAGGCCAGATCAACCGTATACCACGTGCCGCCGTTGTAGTCATGCCCATAGAGCGTGGTGTAGTCACCGTTGAAGGACAGCTGCAGATTTGGGTTGCCGCTGCCGTCGGGCACTCCGGATCCCTTGATCACCGTCGCCGAGCCGGTTGTGGTCAGCGTGTTGAGATCGAGCGAATAGAACAGCCCGTCGGTGTTGGTTGGCCATGCCGTGGCCGCATAGAGCATGCCGGCGTTGACTCCGGAGCAGATGATGGCGATGTCGCCGAACCTGTTCCTGTCGCCCGGGTTCGTGTTGAAGGGTATGCCCGTGATGCTGTAGGTCGTGAGCGAGTCAAAGCCGGGGGTGGGCGAGCCCGTTCCGGAGTAGCTCAGGGCAACCTTGTTCAACTGATTGGAATCGGTGTTGAAAAACCAGAAGGAATCGGAGTAATAGGCCGCATTCCATGGCTGTGCTGTGGTGCCCGAAACGCCAAGTTGCGCAGCGGTCGCCACCCGCTCGATCGTCGTGGCATGGTTCCAGTAATAGAGATCCTTGTTGGCATCGACGAAGAACATCTGGTCGCGAACGGTGTCGAACGCGAAGGCATTCGATTGCCCCGTCAGGCCCGTATTAAAAACGGAGCGCGAGGTTTGTCCGACAGGGTCGATCTCCCAGATCAGGTTATTGTCACCGATGCCGTAGATGTAGCTGGGCGCGATCGGCTCAGCGACCGCGTGTGGAAACGTTGACGACACGAGCAGCATGCCGGCCAGGACGAAAAGCGACCTTGGGGAGCACAGAGAGCCGTTGCACATTGTGAGCTGAACTCCACTCTTCCAGTTACCGAACAAGCAGGTACCGAGCAGGCCTTGTTCCTCGCCGCAACCCGCAGCCGTTACAATCTACATGATCGATACAGCCGGCAAGAGCGAACGCCGAGGCCGGAACGAAAGATTGCTAGATCGTCGCTGAAAAAACGCGTGGGATCAAGCACTGGGTGACCAAAGCGGTCACTCAAGGGGGGGTTCGAGCACTCATTTTCTTCGGAAAGCCGAGTGCAGGGGATCCCTGAACGCGGTGGCCTGCCCGAAATACCGGCCAAAATCCGCCGAAAGAGTGGGGGCTGGGTGCTGTGGCCGCAGTCTCACGTCGGGCAGCGGGCCCCGAAATAGCCATGCTGTTCGATGTGCAGAGCGACCTCGGGAACCACCAGTTCTTTCCACGACGGGTCGCCGGAGCAGATCCGTGACCGCACTTCCTCGCTCGAATAGGTGCGGAGTGATGACTCGTCGCAAGGCAGTCCGCAGATCAGGCCGTTGACGCGGAGATGCTCGAGCAGGTGCTTCAGGTGTGGGGCCACGGTGACCGTTTCGGCGGTGATCACCCGGCCATCGAGCATGTCCCGCGTGGGATGCACGTAGAGCCGAACCCGATGGGTGAAGAGCCGCCCGAAGGCCTCGAGGATGCCGCCCTCGAGATGCTGGTAGTGGCTTTCATTGAAGAGTTCCCGCAGGAGTGGCACGCCGAGCACGAGGCCGGTCTGCTCGACATGACGGCTGGCCAGATATTCGCCCAGCGTGTGGAATGCGCCGATGTCGGTGACCAACACCATTTTGCCGGCCGCGGAGAGCAGGTCGACGCGGGCCAGGAAATCGGCGTCCTCTGCAGTGCCGCGGTCTCGCAGGTTGTTCATGGTGATTTCCATGATTTCATGGATCTCCCCCGGAGTGCCTGCCTGGGCGCCGGCCGACGGCATGGCGGGCAGCACGGTGTCGGCCTCGAAACTCGCCCTCGCGCGGGCCATCATCTCGAGGTTCAGCCTCGTGACCGGAGCGAACCGCCCGCGCTCGATGAGCACCCTGCTCCGCCGCAGCGACTCCGAGGCCAACAAGGGCGTGCCTTCCGCGTCGAAGAGCAGGGCCGGCGTCAAGCCGATCCGCACCAGATGCAGGCCCAGCAGCCGGTTGTCGATGCCGTCAAACGCCGGTCCGCGCATATGGATCCAGTCGATCTCCAATCGCTCGCGGCCGACGTTGTCCAGCAGTGTCTCGATCAGCTGCCGCGGCGCCTGCCAGTGGTGGAAGGCCGCATGGATCAGGTTCACGCCCAGCCGGCCGACCGCGTCTTGTTGCAGCGCGTTTGTGGCATCGAGCAGCCGGACGTGCAGCAGGATGTCGCTCGTCTTGGATCGTATTGCATGCTGGAACCGCAAGCCCATCCAGACGTGACACGTGTTCCCTCCCTTGAATGAACGGGCCGCCGCGGTGTCGGCAAAGACGAAGAACCGCGTCTGATCGCCACGCACGCCGTCGAGCCGCTCGTGCAGCAGTCCATATTCATGATCGAGCATCTGCTCGATGCGCTCACGAGAGACATAGCGGGTCGTCTTCCCGTAGATGGCGTCGCTGACCGTCATGTCGTAGGCGGAGATCGACTTTGCCACCGTGCCTGCAGCACCCCCAACGGCAAAGAACCACCGTGCCACTTCCTGGCCGGCACCGATCTCGGCGAAGTTGCCATAGATGGAGGCATCGATGTTGATGGCAAAGGCACGCTGTGCCGTGGGGTCGATGGCCTGCGTGGCGGTGGACGTCGGGAATGGTTGCATGGCCGTCTCCTCGGGGAGATTCTAGGAGATGCTCCGACTCTTCGCATGCAAGGGTGGGGGGTGGTGTGTCTTGGCGAAGCCGGCCGGGATCGCGTATCTTCGGGCATGCCGCCGCTTTCCTTCCGCGCACGTGCCTGCGAGTATCGGCGGCTGCTCTGTTCGCATGTCGCGGATGGAGGACCTGTGCATCTGTTGACCGGGATGCCGGGAAATATTGGCGACCAGTTGATCTGGGCCGGCACGGAGGATCTTTTGCGATCTGCGGCCATCGGCTTTGGCAGGCTGGATGTCGGCGACGTGGAGGCATGCCAGGCGAGCGAAGGATCACTTGTGATTCCGGGGAGCGGGGCCCTGACACGGCTGTGGCATGAGTGGCTGCCGGACCTCGTGCTCAGGGCATCACGACGCTTTCGGCGGGTTGTCCTGCTGCCGTCGCAGTACGACGCGTCGGTGGGGATCGTGGCCGAGGCATTGGCACAGCCGAACGTGTACGCATTTGCGAGGGAAGCCCGCTCCTACCGGGAAGTCAGCCGCTTCGGCAGGGCTGCGCCGGCCTTTGACCCGGCGATTTATTTCGAGCATTTTCCGGCGTGGGATGGAAACGCTCCTGCGATTCACGAAACGACCAGTCGACTCATCGCTTTTCGGGAAGACAAGGGCAGTCTGCTCGGTCACCATGGCTTCATTCCCAACCCGGAACTCAACCGCGACATTTCCCTGAGGGCTACCGGGCTCGAGGATTTTCTGGCGGCAATTTTCAGCGTCGAAATGGTGGTCACCGATCGACTGCACGTGGCGGTGGCGGCTGTGATGTCTGGGAAACGACTGCTCTTCCTCGATCCGTACGATCAGAAGATCTCCACATACTTCTCCTTCACGTTTCGTGACGAGTTCGTGGAACGGGCCGGCCCTTGCAGCCTGGAATGGCTCGTCGCCAGCGGCTTCATCATCGCGAGGTCATGAGCATGAGCAGCCTCTCCTTGATCCACGGGGTCGTCATGGCCCGCGACGAATGGCCCCTGCTGGAGCTGGCGATCACCCACGCGCTGCTTCAACACGTGGATCGGGTGTGGGTGCTCGACCATGCGAGCACCGACGGTACGGCGGCCGGCCTGCGGCGACTCTGCGATCTGTGGGGGAATCGAATCACCGTCGTCCGCCTCGAGACAACTCCGTATTTACAGGAAGCCGCCACCAGCCTGCTGCTCGAGGTCGTGAATCCCGGCCCGGACGACTGGGTCTACGTCTTCGATGCGGATGAATTCGCCATCACACCCGCCGCGACGTCGCTGAGGGATATTCTCAACCGGGCAACGCCGGAGCATGGGGTTGTTCGCTACCAGGTCGACAATTGGGTGGCATCACAGGGCTTCGATGACACCGATTTCGAGCAGTATCCGGGACTCATCTACCGCGCCGTCCCGAATCTGTTTCTCGAACTGGGCCCGGAGGTGACGAGCGATGAAATTCAGCATGGCACCATCAGTTTCTTCGACGTGCCATTTGCGTCGAAGGTCATCGTCCGCGGTGGCTCAAGCGGGTGGCTGGCAGCCGGCTCGCATGCGCTCAAACCCTGCTCCATGGTCCGCGAGATGGCTGTGTCCCCCGACCAATTCCGGGTCGCGCACTTTCCGCTTCTGAGCCGCAAGCGGCTGGCACTCAAGGTGCGGCAAGGGCGTGATCTGATCGCACAGGGATTTCACCGCCTGCATGGCTGGCAGAGCCAGATGCTCGCCCGCTTCGACACAAGCGGCCTGCTGGACGACTTTTGGAGCCGGCATTCCGTCGGCCATGCAGACGACCTGGATCACGGCGGTTCGCCCTTGGTCGTGCGGGACGACACTTTCTCTCAGGCGATCGGCCCGACGCTGGCCCTCCTTCGGAGGAACCAGCGGCCGGCGGAATGGGTCTTCCCGAGGGCCGACGCCGATACGACGCTCCTGCTGTCTGCGGCCCTGCGGGCCATGCAAAAACTCCAGGCGCTGGCCGAGACGCTTGCCGGCCAACAACGCTTCGCCACTGGTGCGTGCGCGGCGGCGCGGGCTGAGCGTGATGCGATTGCCGCGGAGCGTGATGCGCTCATGACGTCCTGCACGGTTCCGTCCGGCACATCAGCACCCGCGTTGCGGGTGGCGACTGAAAGTTTCGAGCAGTCGCGCACAAGCAGGATCGGCTGTTCGCGGAAGGTGTTTGGCATCGGCTGGGCAAAGACCGGGACCAAGACGCTGGGTGCGTGCTTCGAGATTCTGGGTCTGAGCCACCAGGGCCCGGACCTCTCGATCGTCAAAGATCTTCCTGCCGGAGATCTCAGCCGGATCATGAGCCTTGCGAGCGAGAAACAGGCGTTCGAGGATTGGCCCTGGCTGCTTCTGTACCGGGAACTGGACGAGGCGTTTCCAGGCAGCCTGTTCGTGCTGACGAACCGCTCGCCTGAGCGGTGGCTGCGCAGTTACCGCACCATGCTGGCCTCCCAGGGCGTGCCTTCAAGCGAGATGAATGAACTCAGGTCCATTCTTTATGGCTTCGCATTTCCGGATGTCTCCGACAGCCAGCTCCTCGAGCGATTCAATCGGCATAACCATGAGGTCCGCAGTTATTTTCGTGGCCGGGCGGACGACCTGCTCGTCGTCGACTGGGAGGCCGGGTGCGGCTGGCGGGAACTCTGTGCATTTCTCGGCATGGCCATTCCCGAGCGACCCTTCCCGTGGGTCAACCGGGGGCATCAGGAGGTCACGGTCGGCGTGCATGCCTGACACGAGTGATGGAGCGTTGCATGGGGAGCAGACGTGACTCGCTTGCCGACAGCGTGGCTCGATGAGGTTGGCGTCGGCTGGGCAGCACCAGAGCCGGAGACGTCTGCCAGCCCGCACCTAGGCCGCCAACTGTTGCCGATGACGTGGTTGTCTGGCGAGGACGGCCGCGGCCACGTCGCGGAGCGCCGTGGGATCGACCCGAAGGTCGGAATCCCCTACGGCCGTCTGTGGATTGAAGTGCCTGACATGCACGGGGCTGGCCATGTGCAAGTGGTAGTCCAAGCCACGGTGAAACGCGATCTCGTAGAAGCACGTCCAGGGACGGTACGGTGTGCCGATCTCGATGACTTTCGTGCCCGGCTGGCAGAATGCCAGGTTCGTCAGCCCCGCACCGTGTGGGCCGATGACACACTCGGCCCTGTGAAACAGCGAGATTTGCTGGGCCAGTGGCATGCCCTCCAGACGGTGCCGCTCGAAGCCGAGTGGGTGCAGGGATCGTAAAAGATCCCTTTCGTTCACGATCGACCGCGCGGCTCGGCTGCCGCGCGAGATGAAGATCCTACGGCCCGGCCCGGTCCAGGGACCCATGTGGGCCGTGAGCCGGTGGAAGAGAAAATCGATCTTCGCGCGGGAGAGACCGCCATGGAACGAGGAGACGACCAGACGGGCCGGGGCCAGATGCGAGTGGCGGGTCGCCGGCAGGATGCGGTCGCTGGGAATGCCGATGAGCGACAGGGTTTCCCGCTGGAACCGCTGGCGGATCGGTGCGTAGATGCGGTCGCAGGCAATGCCCGACCGCTCGTAGAGATCCAGTCGCGGGACCGCCTCCAGAAGCCAGTGGTAGTAGTTGTGGTTTGGCCCGGTGGTGACGACCGCAACCGCGTGCGGCGTCGGGCTGGGCCTCGGCAGATGCGACAGTCGCAGCGGATTTGTCGGATCGTCGCTTGCAAATCCGAGGCCCGAGAGCTCCTCGATCACCGCATCGTCGGCAGTCATCACAAGACCGGCATCGTGGGTCACGCGACCGTGCGGGAGCGTTGCCACGAATGACTGTGACGCCGGCTGGATGACGTCCCCTCGCAGGAGCCGGTCGAATGTCGCGAGGGCGACGGTGTTCTTGATCCGTGCCCGGACCTGCTCGACGGCTGCGAGATCGCCCGTGACGTCGTGGGGTGGGAGCACCTGGCGGGGAGCACGGTCAAGCGAGAGCATTTCGCACCGTCCAAGGTCGGCTAGCGCTGCAGGAGTGGAGGCGGTGCAGGGCGTGGGCACGCCGAATCCCAGCCGGCTGCGGATGGCCGTCAGCAGCAGCGGCCGAACCCTGCGTTTCCAGATGCCCGTGATCTTGCTCATGCTGGGAGAGGGTCGCAGTGGCCGCGGCCGCCGACAAGGGCAAAAAGACGAGGGCAAAAAAGCGGGCGGGGCCGGGCGTTTGCACGCCCGGCCCGCTTTGCTTTCTCATGCGTCACCCTGGCCTGCGGCCGGGGTGGGGCAGACTAGCAGCCCTTCTTGCAGCCCAGACCGTGGCCGAAGAGGCCACCCTTGCCGGAGGCGTTGCCGCCGTTGCTGCCCGAGCCGCCGCAGCCATTGTTGGCCGGGACCTGCTCCTCGACGCACTTGCGGACCTGGGTGCACACCGTCTTCGTGACCTTCTTCGGCACGCGGACGACGTACGACTCAGTCTTCGTCTCCGACACGTTGTCGCTGACGCACACCGTGTAGTTGGCGGTCTTCTGGACCGGCACCATCACCGTGTAGGACACTTCCTTGGTCCGCGTCTCAGGCACGCACTTGTTCACCGTGTACTCGCGGGTGCGGGTCTCGGTGCGGCACTTCTTCACGCACACCGTGCGGGTCCGGGTCTCCGGAACCATCTTGGTGACGCAGTAGGTGGCCGACCGATCCTCGCAACGCGACTTCTTCACGCAGATCGTCCGGGTGCGGCTCTCCGGCACCATCTTCGTGACACAGTAGTTGCGGGTCCGCTCCTCGCAGCGTGACAGCTTCACGCAGTAGTTGCGGGTCCGCTCCTCGCAGCGGCTCTTCTGCACGCACACCGTCCGCGTCCGCTGCTCGCAGCGGCTCTTCTTCACGCAGTAGGTGTAGGGGACCTGCTCGCACTCGACCTTCCACAGCGTGACCTCGATCTCCTTGGTCTCGCAGGTGGGGACCCAGCGACGGCAGCAGACAACCTTCGGGCAGCAGGGATTGCCGGCGGCGTCATACTTGCCGTTGGCGGAAATCTCCTTGGCCTCGGTCACCCAGTGGCCGCCACGGCAGGTCACGGTCTTCGTGCTCTTGACGGGCACGCGCTTCGAGACCGTCCGGTAGCCGGTCAGCTGCTCGGTGTAGGGCACCATCACCGTGTAGGCCTGCTCGAGCTGCTCGGTGTAGGGCACGTTCACCTTGTAGGTGGCCGTCCGCTCCTCGGTGTAGGGCACGTTCACCTTATAGGTGGCCGTCCGCTCTTCCTTGACCGGCACCATCACCGTGTAGGCCTGCTCGACCTGCTCGGTATAGGGCACGTTCACCTTCCACGACCGGGTCCGCTCTTCCTTGACCGGCACGCAGACCGTGTAGGACTCCTCACGCTGCTCGGTGTAGGGGATCGACACGTTGTACGTCGCCGTACGGGTCTCCGGGACGTTCACGTTGACGGTGTACTCCACCGACTTCGTGCGCTGCTCCGGCACCATCACCGTGTAGTTCCGGGTCCGCTCTTCGATCCGCGGGACCTTCTTGGTGACCGTGAACGAACGCTCACGCACCTCGGTCGCCCACTCCGTGCTCTCAACTTCCCGGATTTCCGGGACCATCTTCCACACCTTCACCGTCTTCATGCAGGCGTCGGCAGCAGCGCCGTCGATGACCGCAGCTTCGGCCGGAGCGGCCGCGGCGGCATCGGCACCGCCCACCAGGACGGAACCGTCGGCCGGAACACTCGTCGCGGCATCTTCACCACGAACAAAACCACCAACGACACAGACGCCGGCGGCGGCCACCCAGGGCAGGAAGCCGAAAGTCAAACGCTTCTTCACAGGAACCTCCAGAGGAAAAAACAGCCAAAACGTTTTGCAAACACGTTTCCAGGCATCACGTGGAGGCCACCCCCAGTCGGTGAACTTCCGCCGCAATCGACCCGGCTGAGTCGTCATCCGGCAAACCGAGACAGATCGCGGAGCCGTACGTGGCAATTCACCGCGACCGCCAGGGTTTGCGCGACATGCAAACTCACAGCAGAAGATCGATCTTTCCCCACCGAAAAACTCAGCCGGGCCGAGTTTCTTCCAGTGGCACCGATGGTACCGGTGGTGCAGGCGGCCGCGGGCAGGATGCAGCGGTCCCCATCGGACCGCCCTCGCAGCAGGTTTCGAGGATCATGCCGCATGCACGGCAGATCAGTTTCGCGCGGATCTCGATGGTTTCGCCCTGACAGACAGGGCAGCGAGGCGATGGGGAAGCGGCCATGGTGAGAGTCGCCGACGTTTAATCCACGAGGATCAGGATCAATTCCTTGGGGCCGTGGGCGCCCAGGACGAGAATCCGCTCGATGTCTCCGGTGCGGCTGGGGCCGGTGATGAAGGAGAGCATGCTCGGCATGTGGCCATCATGACGCACCCGTGCGGCGTGGAGAGCGTCGGCGAGCGTGGCCACGATCTGGTCGCAGGTGGCCACGACGACGTGCACGTGCGGCAGAATCGACAGTGCCCGTCCCCCCGAGGTCGTGCTCGAGACGAGGATCGAACCGGTCTGGGCGATGAGTGCCTCGCACGACGTGATCCCGGCATCGCAGGATTCGAGCGTATTTTTGTCGAAGTCCGCGGCTTCTACGCGGTAGGTCGCACAGGGCACGCCGGCAAGCAGCGGTTCCACGAGCCGATGCGGGTGCCAGGCCACCCGCTGCCAGTCTCGCTCCCGAGCGAGCGCGAAGAGGTATTCACTTGCGGCAGTCA
>JBIIMX010000226.1:0-5558 GCA_044337765.1 Pirellulales bacterium
CATGCCCTGGATGTTGGAATGACCGCGGATTGGCTGCAGGCCGGCGCCGGGCTTGCCGACCATGCGCCGCATGAGCGCGAGGCTCGCGATCGCCTGCACGGTGGCGGCTCCGTGCAACTGGTGCGTCACGCCCATCGTCCACGAGAAGATCACTCGCTTCGAGCCGGCATACTGCGTCGTCATGTCGTCGATCTGGGCCTTCGACACGCCGGACTTTTCCACGATCTCGTCCCAGGAGAGGCTCTCGAGCCTGACGGCCAGTTCGGGCCAACCGGTGCAATGCTGGACGAGAAACTCCTCGTCGACGATCGGATCGGCCTGCCGAGGGCCCGTCGGCCCTGCACCAGCGCGGTGCATCTCCAGCAGCCGCTTCATCAATCCGTAGACGAGCGCAAGGTCGCCGCCGACATGCGGCTGCACGTGGGTGCTGGCGATTTCAGCGCCGAAGAAAAGCGCCCAGGGATCGCTCGGCACCGAAAAGTTCACGGTGCCTGTCTCGATGATCGGGTTGATGGAAACGACTTTCCCGCCGCGGCGGCGGACCATCATCAGCGTGCGCATGAGCCGCGGATGGTTGCTGGCGGGGTTGCCGCCGAGCAGGAAGACCATGTCGGCGTGTTCCATGTCGTCGAGTTTGACGGTGCCGGCGCCGGTGCCGATCACGCTCGTGAGGCCGACGCCGCTGGCCTGGTGGCAGTAGAAGCTGCAGTTGTTGACGTGGTTCGTGCCATAGAGCCGCGCGAAGAGCTGGAGCAGGAAGCCCGCTTCGTTGCTCGACCGGCCGCTGAAATAAAAGAAGCTCTGGTCGGGGGGTGTGGCCCGCAACTTCCTGGCGATCCGCTCCATCGCATCCGCCCAGTCGATCGGCCGGTAATGCTGCGAGCCCTTCTCGAGCACGACCGGCTGAACGAGCCGGCCGGAATGCTCCATCTGATACGGGCTGAACATCCGCAACTGAGGTACGGAATAGGTCTCGAAGAACGTCGGCTTTACCGCGCCCTGCATGTCGGCGACCATCGCCTGAAACGACTTCTTGCAGACCTCCGGAAAGTGGCCGGCCTCGTTGACCATGCCGCCGGACTGGCCGCCCATACCGACCGCGCAGGTTTTGCAGGCATTCTTCGACCGCATCGCTTTCCAGAGGGCCCACACGCCGCCTGCCTGGCGCGCCTTCTTGAAGGTGTAGAGCACCGCCCGCCACCCGCCGCCCGTTTTGACTCTACCCATGGTTCACTCCGTCGGGGCTCAAACAACGTCTTTCGACGCAAAAGTTGCCGTTCGAATGGTACCTGCGGTAGCATCAAGGTCGCAAGAAGACTGCGGAGACGTATCGTGCGTTTCTGCGGCGGATTCCCTGGCGGCTTTCGAGGAGTTTCCATCAATGCGTGCAGCATGGATTTCGACGGTGGCGGCGATCGGCATCATCGCGGCGGCAACGGTCATGACCGGCACGGCTTCGGCCGAGGTCACGAGCGGATATCAGGTTGGTGAATCGGTCGGCGCAATGACGGTGACCAAGGTAACCGGCAACGCCCTCGACGGCGTGCCCGACGGCAAGACGCTCTGCTACCGTTGCAAGATGGGGTCGCGGCCGGTGGTGATGGTGTTCGCCCGGACGGCCGACGAGAAGTTGGCCAAACTCCTCAAGAAACTCGACGAGGAGATCGAGGAGCACGCCAGCGCCAAGCTGACGGGCTTCGTCAACATGCTGGGCGCAGACGCCGAGTCTCTGAAGAAAGACTCAGCTGAGTTCGTGAAGGTGCACGGTCTGGAGCGGATCGCGTTCGTCGTGCCGGCGGAGTCGGCGAATGGCCCGGCCGACTACAAGATCGCGCCCGACGCCGACCTCACGGTCGTTTGCTTCAAGGGTGGCAAGGTGACGGCCAACCATGCTCTGGCGAAGGGTCAGCTCTCCGAGGAGAAGATCGACGCGATCGTCGAGGCGGCCTGCTCGATGGCGAACTAGCCTGATGGGCAGGATCTCACCTGGTTGAGATACTCATGCATTGCGGCCCGGGGAGGCGAATGTCCCCCGGGCCGCTTTTTTTGGCCGGCCCACGGCCCACCGGCTGACGGCCCGCGATCGACGGGTTATATTCTTGGCATCGACGGCCATCGCCCCTCGGGCGGCTGACCGTTTGTGGCAGCGTAGCTCAGTTGGTTAGAGCACCGGCTTCATAAGCCGGGTGTCGCCGGTTCAAGTCCGGCCGCTGCTATTCCCTTTGGATAACCGTCCGGTCCTCGTCGGCTGACGAGGGTTTTTGGCATCGACCGAAGTCCCGACACCGCCGCCCCGCGACGGGTCGTTCGTTTCGGTCGACTTGCCCCTTCGACGCGAAGGGGCAGTTCTACTACCGGCAGGGCTCTGAGCCTTGCCGAAGTGTTCTCCATAGCGGCCATCACAGCCGCCGTCAGGGTGCTGGTCATGAGCGTGCCCGTGCTCCTGCGGTGGCTGCCCGCCGACGATCGGGCGGCCGCCACTCGTCCGTAATGGGCAAGGCAGCAGCCGGTTGCCAAACGCCATGATGCCGCCCTGAAGCACCCGTGCCGGCCGATTATTCGTGATGCCTGCACGGAAGTTGAGTCCAATCCGGAGGCCCAGGTCGTCGAGCACTCTGGGGAGCTCGCCCCGTGCGACCGGATCCGCGCACACGATCTCGATCCGCTCCAGGAGATCCATGGCCTTCTGGACCTCCTCCTCGATGTCACCCGCGCCTCCTGCGGCACCGTGGGAGCTCGCTTGATCCAGTTGCTGCTCCGCATCAGCCAATTCGACCGAAAGATCACGGGCCGCCGACCTCAACTGTGCACGCATCGCCTCGTCCTCTTCTTCGAGGATGCGCCGGGGAGCTTGTTCGACTTGCCGCCTGAGCCGTAGCACCTTGGACTCGAGTTCTTCACGGACAGCTTGCTCCGGCGACCGTGACTCCACCGCCAATGCCTCAATCCGCGCGCGTATGGCAGCCCTCAGCTTTTCCATACCGGCAGCCCTTGTCACGATTGTCGCAATCGTACTGACGGCAAACCGCAGGAGAGCCTCGGCATCGACCGTATTGTGGTGGCACTCGCCCCGGCGTTTCATATACACGCCGCATCGATACGTCGGCCGTCCCTCGTCCCTATCCCTACGGACCGCCCCCTGCATGATCGACCCGCACCCATTCGTGAGGTCGAAAACCCGGGCGGCGAGCGGGTATGCATTGGGATCGCTGGCCCTGCGTTTGCCACGCTGGGCCTGGCCACGCTCGGCCAGTTTGGCCTGGAGACGATGCCAACGGTCAGCATCGAAGAACGCGCCTCCGCCGGAATCGGCACGGATCCATAACGAGCTATCATTCTCGATCACGCGACCCGAACCGTCGGCAAACAATTCGTCCTCGCTCACAGCCCGCGGACCGCCCGGTCCAACGCGAAAGTGCATTCCTCGGCTAAATCGACCGTATTCCTTTTCGCCGATGATCAGCGGATTCAGCGCGAGCGATCGCACCGTGTTGTGGTTCCATTTCCCCGATACGCGGCCCGCAAATGTTCTGCCGCCACGTACACGGCCCGTATCTGGCGCAGGAATTCCGAGCTTGTTGAGGTGCTCCGCGACCCGCTTAAAGCCCCAGCCCGTCTCGAGCCATTCGAGGATCCTCACCCAGACGCCGATTTTCGACTCGTCGATCGGCAGGAACCGCACATGACAGCCCGGCTCCTTGACTCGGCGTCTAGCCTTTAGCTCCTCGCAGACCTTCCCGGACGCATCGACCAAGAAGCGACCGAAACCGTAGGGCGGTCTGCCGCCCGCGCTGTAGCCCCGGCTGGCATTCGCGACCTGCACCAACACAATCCGCTCCGAGAGTTTTTTGCTGAACTCGCCGCTTTCGAAATAGCCGAAAAGCGACATGGCTTTTTGGCCCAAGTCGCCAGTCCCTTGCTCGCTCGGATCGATGACGCCATCGGACATTTCAATCATCACGCCCCAGGATCGTAGATCTCGCTCGACGACCATCATGTCGAGGGGATCACGAGGCCGCCCCAGCCGATCTCGTTTGAATACGAACAGGTGGGAAACCTTCTGGTTCTGCCGGATACCCGCGAGCATGGCGTCAAAGCCTGGTCGCTTTGTCCTGCCTCCGCTCACTGCATCATCCAGGTAGATTCCCCGATACGATGCCAGCCGATGGCGCTGCATGTGTTCTAGGTCCGCGAGGGTCGCCGCCAGGGGCACACCGCGGCCCTTCGCCTTATCGATCGCCCACTGCAATTGCGTAGCCAGCGACGATTCCTGCCCCGACGAACTTCGCCGCAGGTAGACGCGGCCTTCCTGCTTGATTCGCGCGCCCATCATTTCACCTCCGTTTTATGCGGAGCATTGCGGTGCCGGCAGAGGAAGTCGGCAAACACGTCGATGATCTGATCGACGTCGAGGCGTGAATCCCAATGCAAAGCAACGTCACTGCCCAAATGTGCCCGGGCTGCCGGGCAGCACGACTCGTTCCAGTGCCGCAGCACGGCAACCACAGCCTCCGACCCGCGGCGGCCGCCCGCCACGCCTACCGGGTCGTCACGGAGCCGTCCAATCGCCTGGCCAATCCTGTCGTCAATCGATGCCCCATCCTGATCAGCCCACGGGCTCACGCCGGCGGCATGCCACTCCCGTACTTGGAGTAATGCCGCAAGTTCGAGCAGGAACTGCCCAGGCAGGGCCGAGAGCGTCCCGCTATTGCCGTCCAACATACTCATACTTCGGAAGAATGCGGCGACGAGGTTGGCCGCGTGATCCATCTGCCGCAGGACGGCAGCGGTGAACGCCACGACCTCCTGGCTTGCTTGGCTGCCAGCGGGCTTCCGCTTGTCACACTGCCGTTTCGTGCCCGCAGATGATCTTTTCATGTCCCGCTCCTTGAGACTATTGGTGATCCATTCGGATTGATGCGAAACACCAATTGTCCCTCTTGCGACTTCGAAAAGCAAGCTTTTTCTCCCACTACAGGGTTCTTACAAATCGGCTATGTAATCCCTCTTGGAGCCGGCCCGGCAGCGAACCGGCTCCAAGAGTGTTAACAACGTTGTTAATAAGTTAGTCGTTAATATTGTCCGGCGTACCCAGCGGTCCGTCGCGATCCGCTAAAAACCTGCGGGCAATCAATTCGGCCAGTAGTTTCTGAAAGTTTTGGATTGCGTGGGGAGGCGTTGGCGAATACGGCGGGTCGATGTCAATTCGAGCGAACTGCTTTATAGGTTCGCCGTCGTCGGGTGTCGGGGATTCGAAGGGAGTTGGATTCTTTGGCATGTGTCTGGTTCTAGTGGATGAATAAAATACCGGTGGCGTGCCCGGGAGCCGCATTGGCCCCAGTTGGCACGCCGCCGGTTGAGAAAAGGTCAGTTCTCAAGAGCGTCGCCGCGAGCACAACCCGCGGCGACCATGCCTGCCGTCGATAGAGGCGGCGAGGCGAAAATCGAATCACTTCGCCAGCCTGTCGTTATCCGAGCAGGCGGACATCCCGCATCAGTCGGTCGAGCATTTCGCCGACCTGGGCGACGAGCATTGCTCGAACCAATGGTAGGCAGTT
>JBIIMX010000161.1:0-7053 GCA_044337765.1 Pirellulales bacterium
GGGCGGGCGGTCACTGAGCAGTCTGCCGACAGCAAGCCGCCACCCGACTCCCGGAGGATGCTTCCAACGACGTCGCTGTCTTTCTCGGCGCAGAGGCACTCGGCAGGCTCGAGACGCAAGAGCAGATCGGGCACGTCGTCTCTCGGCACGACCGCAGCCTCGAAGCGACCCGCTGCCACGTCGATCCACGCCAGCCCGCAGACGACGGCGTCGGCCGGCGGCGCGGTTCCGTCGGCGCCGGCTGCCGTTTCGTCGGCCGCCCGCTTGGCGATGGCCCGGGGCACGATCGCCACGAGCCAGTTGCGTCTGGTCGGATCGAGCAGCGATTCATCCGACGCGATGCCAGGCGTGACGATCCGGGTCACCTCGCGGCGGAGCAGACCCTTGGTCGGCTTTCCATCCGTCGAAGCCGGCGAGTCGATCTGTTCGCAGATGGCAACCCTTCGGCCGGCCGCCACGAGCTTCACGAGTTGCACGTCGAGTTGGTGGTGTGGGAAGCCGGCCATCGGCAGGGCGTCGGGGCCCTTGTCGCGGCTGGTAAGCGTGAGGTCGAGGAGTCCCGAAGCCTCGCGAGCGTCGTCACCGAAGAGTTCGTAGAAATCCCCCATGCGAAACAGCACGAGCGCCCCCGGGCACCGGGCCTTCGCCGCCTCGAATTGCTGCATCATCGGTGACGCCATGGCGGGAAAATGTAGCAGCCTTTGACCGGCTGCGCGACGCGGCGTACAAAACAGTCGGTTCGGACGCCGATGAGAGGCCCCTGCGATGGGGGCCTGTGAACCTGGTCAGGGCTTAACCGCAGCAGCCATAAGCAGTCGCCCCTTTGTGCGGTGGGCCTCTCATCGGCGTCCGGCCCCGTACTCCCCACGGCACATTCCCGCGCAGCATGGCGCTATCTTCTATGGACCAATCTATAGAGAAGGGCGAACCAGCCTCTGACGCAGGCACGGCCGTGGCCGCGACAACCGGCTACCAGGTGGTGGCCCGCCGCTACCGTCCACAGCGGTTCGACGAACTGGTCGGCCAGGAGCATGTCGCCCGAGGGCTTTCCGGCGCGATCGAGTCGGGCCGGATCGGCCATGCGTATCTCTTCACAGGTGCCCGGGGTGTGGGGAAGACCAGTGCCGCCCGCATCTATGCCAAGGCGCTCGAATGCACCAGCCGCGTTCGCGGCGAGCCCTGCAATGTCTGTGAAACCTGCGTCGCGATCTCTGTCGGCCAGGATGTCGACGTGGTCGAGATCGACGCGGCCAGCAACCGCGGCATCGACGAGATGCGGCAACTGCGGCAGAACGTCGCCGTGAGGCCGGCGCGGGGTCAGTACAAGAGCTACATTATCGACGAAGTGCACATGCTCACGCGTGAGGCGTTCAACGCGCTCCTCAAGACGCTGGAGGAGCCGCCGTCTCACGTGAAGTTCGTGCTCTGCACGACCGAGCCCGACAAGCTGCCGATCACGATTCTTTCTCGGTGCCAGCGGTTCGACTTTCACTCCGTTGATCCGCCGGCGATCGCCCGACGCTTGGCCCAGATCGTCGAGGCCGAAGGGGCCGACGTGACAGCCGAGGCGCTGGCACTGATCGCCCGACGCGCGGCAGGCAGCATGAGGGACAGCCAGTCGCTGCTCGAGCAGTTGCTCGGGTCGGCGGCCGGCACCATCGGCGTGGACGAGGTGCACGCGGTCATCGGCACAGGTCGCGAGGAAAAGGTTGGCGCGCTCATCGGCTGCCTCTTGGCTCGGGATGCCCGCGGCGCGTTGGCGGCGTTCGACGACGCGACGGCTGGCGGCGCCGACCCCGGCGGAGTGCTGGAACAGGTGATGGCGGCCCTGCGGGACAGCCTGCTGGCAAGTGTCGGGTGCGGCCCCGAACTGATGCTGCAGGGCGACGGGCTGGGCGTGGATCTGGCCGCGATGGGACGCCAGGCCGGCACGGTCACGCTCCTGGCGATGTTGCAGATCGTCGACCATGCCCTGGGACGCATGCGATCGAGCGGGCATGCGGCCGTGCTGGCCGAGATGGCGATCGTGCGGCTGGCCAGCCTCGAAGACCTCGACAGCCTGGCAGATGCGGTGGAACGGGTGGGAGCAGAAGCGGCGACCATGACGGCACCGGCGGCCCGGCCGACACCCATGGCCCGGTCCGCCGAACCGCTGCGCGAAAAAAAAACGACCGAGCTGACCCGAACGGCCCCGGTCGCCGCCCCTCCTGAGCCCGTTGCGGCCCAGCGGCCTGACCTTTCGGCAACGGTCGCGAGCACAACCGTTGCAGACCCGGTCGTGGCACACGCGGTCGTTGCAAACCCAGCAGCCGAGAGCCCAACCGCCGAGAGCCCAGCGGGCAAGAACGCCGTCGACGAGACGGTCGGCCTGCAGCCCCAGCCGCGGCGAGACAGCAACGCGACGCAACAGATTTCACCTGCCTCTTCCGCCGCCGTCTCGGCCGCACCCGCCGATGGTCCAGCCGGCCTTCCCGCCGATCCCCTCGATGCCTGGCGACGTGGTGCCGAGGCGGTCGGTGGACTCGCAGCCGACTTTGCGGATCTCGCGAGCGCCGCGGTGTGGCGGGATGAGGTTCTCGAGATCATCATGCCCGCGTCGGCCGGCAACGCCGCCTCGTTTCTTCGGCGGCCCGAGATCGCCGAGCAGCTGACGCGGGCGTTGGCCGAGTTGGCCGGACGCGCCGTGCGGCACAAACTCGTGATCGATGCGTCCCGCGGACCGGCGAACCCCAGTCAGGAGTCGGACAACCGCTCCGCGGCTGCCGCCGAACGCGGCAGACCGGCCATGTCGCAGGCAGCCATGCTGCGGGATGCGGCGGAGCATCCGCTGGTTGCCCACGTGCGGACGCTCTTCGACGCCGCGGTCCGCAAGGTGGAACCGCCACGGCCTCGGCCCGCCGCGGCAGTGCAGCCTGCGACGGTGCAGGCCGTGGGGGCGACTGCCCACGTCGCCGCGGCCGGCGCCGTGGTGGAAGATGACGAAAGGCACGCCGCCCCGACCGATTCCGAAGAAGCCGCAGGATATGGAGGCATCGATGGCTGAGGAACGTGGCCCCGTCACACGGCTCATCGACTTTTTCGCCGATCTGCCCGGCATCGGCCGGAAGTCCGCGGAGCGGCTGGCCTACCACGTGCTCGGGATGTCACGGGTCGAGGCGCTCGCGTTCGCCGATGCCATCCGCGCTGTCAAGGAAAACCTCCGGCCGTGCAAGAACTGCTTCAATCTTGCGGAAGGGGAGGAGTGCGACATCTGCCGTGATCCCAAGCGTGACCGTGGCCTGCTCTGCATCGTGGAACAGGTCCGCGATCTTGTCGCGCTGGAAGAGGCTGGGGGCTATCGCGGCCTCTACCACGTTCTCCAGGGGAGGGTCGCGCCGCTGGAAGGAAACGGTCCCGACAAGCTCACCATCGACCGACTCGTCGAGCGTGTGCGGCAGGGCGGCTTTCGCGAGGTGATCATGGGCACCACGCCGAACGTCGAGGGCGATGGCACGGCGCTTGTGATCGCAGGCCGGCTGGCCGGTCTGCCGGTTGTGATCACCAAACTGGCCCGCGGCCTCACCATGGGCGCCTCGCTGCAACAGGCCAATCGGGAAATGCTCGCCGATGCGATCTCCAGCCGCCAGAAGCTGTAGAGCCGGGCCAAACAAGGTATGCTTGGCGTCTGCGGGAGGAGTCGTCCAGAGACGCTCGCACCACAGGATCGGCCGGCGGCACCGTCGGGGAATCCCCTGAGTCGCTCACGCGAAGAAAGAAATACCCATGCGGATGTCGTTCGGCCAGGAAATGCGGATGGCGCAAAAGCAGATGCTTGCGCCGCGCATGATCCAGTCGATGGAGATCCTGCAGTTGCCGGTGATGGCGCTCGAGGAGCGGATCGAACAGGAGATCCAGAACAACGAGACGCTCGAGGTGGACGAACCGGGTCTCGACGAGGCGGCTGGCGGGGCCACGGCGTCGGAGGCGGCTGGCGGACAGCCTGAGCAGGCCACAGAGGCATCGACCAAGACGGTCGACGAACGGCCGTTGATCGTCGATCAGGAGCACGCCAACCAGGCCGACTTTGAAAGGTCTTATGATTGGTCGAGCGAGTACCCCGATTCCGACGACGACCGCAGCCGGCCCTCGGCGGCACAGATCGACGACGCCGGCGACCGCTACCTCGACGCGATGGCCAATATGGCCGAGCGTCCAGAAACACTGTCGGACCACCTGCACGACCAGATCTCCAACTACGATTTGAGCGAGGGTGAACGTCAGGCCGCCGACAAGGTGATCTACAACCTCGACATCAACGGCTACCTGCCCATGCCGCTCGAGGAATTGGTCGACCCAGACGGCCCGCCGGACCAGGTCGCACAGTTGGAGAAAGCGTTGGCGGTGGTGCAGGGGATGGATCCGCCGGGCGTGGGCGCCCGCGACCTGAAGGAATGCCTGCTGCTGCAGATCCGCAGCGACATGCCGAACTCGCGGCAACTGCGGCGGCTCGTCACCGACCATCTGGAAGACCTTGCCGGCAACAGGCTTCCGCTCATCGTTCGCAAGACAGGTTTCACGATCGAGCAGATCGAGGGCTTGCGGGAGCAGTTGCACGGACTCAAGCCCAAGCCAGGGGCCGTGTTTACGCAGCCCTTCGTCCCGGTCGTCAAGCCCGACGTCTACGTCGACCAGCAGCAGGACGGCACGTGGAAGGTGCGGCTCGAAGAGGTCGATCTGCCAAACCTGCGGATCAGCCCGACCTATCGGGAGATGCTCCATTCGCCCGCCACCCCCCTCGCCACGCGGGAATACATCAAACGCAAGATCAACGCGGCACAGTGGCTGATCGAGTCGATCGAGCAACGCCGCAGCACGCTCCTGAAGACGGCACAGGCGATCGTCGATCACCAGACACGCTTTCTGTCGGACGGTCCAGAGGCGATCGAGCCACTCAAGATGCAGCAGATCGCCGACCGCATCGGGATGCACGTCACCACCGTGAGCCGGGCCGTCGACGATAAATGGCTCCAGACGCCCCGCGGTCTCTATCCGCTGCGGAGGTTTTTCGTGGGCGGAACCGTCAGCGCCGACGGCGACGAAGTGGCCTGGGACACCGTTCGGGGCAAATTGCAGGAGATCATCGACAACGAGCCGAAGGACAAGCCCTACAGCGACGACGACCTGATCAAGATTCTCGGCAAGCAGGGGATCACCGTGGCCCGCCGAACGGTGACGAAGTACCGCAAGGCGATGGACATTCCCTCGTCGCGCCAACGCCGCGACTGGAAGCTGGTTCGCGATCCCAAGCCGCACGACGCCCCGCCCCACGAGGGGCCTGCCGGGGTGGAGTGAAGCGGTCTTTGGTCCGCCGCGGCGCCCAACTTGCCGGTTTTGTGTGTCTGCTCCTAGGATGCCCCGCGGATTGGATGCGTCGAAAACACGCCCAGCCGCTGCAGGACCCCCGCCATGCGATGTCCCTTCTGCCGAGCCGACAACGACCGCGTGATCGATTCACGTGCTGGCGACGACGGCGCGTCGATCCGCAGGCGCCGGGAATGCGTCGGCTGCCGCCGTAGGTTTACGACCTATGAGCGGGTCGAGCGGCAGTTGCTCTCCGTGGTGAAGAAGGGGGGCGACCGCGAGCCCTTCGATCGCGACAAGATCAAACGCGGTCTCGCGAAGGCCTGCTGGAAACGGCCTGTAACCGAAGACGATATCGAGGGAGTGGTGTCGGCACTCGAGGCGGAGCTGTACGGCAGCTACGAGACGGATGTGCCGAGTGGAGTGCTCGGCGAGCGGCTCATGGAACTGCTCAAATCGCTCGATACCGTGGCCTACGTTCGTTTCGCCAGCGTCTATCGGGAGTTCAAGGACGTGCGGGACTTCGTCGAGGAGCTCGAGCCGATCCTTGCCGAGACGACGACTCAGCCGCGGACGTAGTCGCCGCTGATGCCCCCGGCTTTTTCTTCGAGGCGGACGGCCTCGATCGACATGCCGCGATCGATCGACTTGCACATGTCGTAGATCGTCAGCGCCGCGGCGGTGACGGCCGTGAGCGCCTCCATTTCAACACCTGTGCGGGCTGTCGCCCGCACGACCGCCTCAACGACGACATGCTCGAGTTCGGCGAAGGAGAGCGTCAACTCCACGGAATCGAGGGGCAAAGGATGGCACAGCGGCACGATGTCACTCGTGCGTTTGGCGGCCATGATGCCGGCGAGGCGGGCCGTGGCGATGGCGTCGCCCTTTTCGAGTTCCTGGGAACGGATTCGGCGGATCGTTTCGGGCAACGCCCGCAACCGGGCCGTGGCCCGGGCGGTGCGGAGTGTCACCGGTTTGCCACCGACGTCGATCATGCGGATGCCGTGGGGAGTGCTCATCCAGGAGATCATACCGCCTGCGACTCCTGTCAGGCAGCGGGTGCAACCTTGGCAAGGGGGTTCTCAAAGTGTCGGCGATTTTTCAACGTGCTGTGTCCGACCTCCCCGTGGCGGCGAGTTTTCAACTTGCTGTGTCTGGCCTCCGCGTGGCAGCGAGTTTTCAACGTGCTGTGTCTGGCCTCCCCGTGGCGGCGAGTTTTTAACTTGCTGTGTCTGGCCTCCCCGTGGCAGCGAGTTTTCAACTTGCTGTGTCCGGCCTCCGCGTGGCAGCGAGTTTTCAACTTGCTGTGTCCGGCCTCCCCGTGGCAGCGAGTTTTTAACTTGCTGTGTCCGGCAGATGACAAGATGAAATCTCGTCGCCACGGGGGAATGACAAGATGGAATCTCGTCGCCACGGGGGAATGACAAGATGGAATCTCGTCGCCACGGGGAATGACAAGATGGAATCTCGTCGCCACGGGGGAATGACAAGATGGAATCTCGTCGCCACGTTGGGATGACAAGATGAAATCTCGTCGCCACGGGCCAAACGCTCAAGGGCCGACGTGTCTGCGACACGCCGGCCCTTGGCAATGGGGTTGGACGTTCCAGCCGGTACTAGACCAGTTCCTTGCGGGCGCCGATCAGCGTGCGGAGACGCTCGGCCAACAGAGCGACGTCGAACGGCTTCTTGAAGCTCTCGTTGACATGCGCC